>DATCIH010000001.1:0-3630 GCA_036507955.1 Clostridiaceae bacterium
AATACAAAGATTCTTTATGAAAAAATAGATAAATATATCCCAGTTAATTATACCTAGATTCTATGTCAAAGAATTAAAAACCACCCTTACAGCCTGAAAACAAAAGGGTTTCTATCAAATTCAGTTTTCATCCATTGGGTGAAAGAAAAAACGGTTAAACGTGTTGAATTATCTACTTTTTTTATCCACAGTATGTTAAAATAGTAGTAGATAAAAGTAGTGATAAGGGGTCTTTATTATGATTAACAAAATTGATTTTAATGCTAAAAATCTAACATCAAATGCAGGTTCATCTAATTTATGGCAAGGTGGTGATTAAAATGTTACAATGTAGAAGACATTTCCTAAATTCTTCATAAGTTAACCGTAAATGAAGGCAATTTTAATTTGACGTGGAATTTAGGTTATATTAGCTAGTTATGCATTTTTTATACTAAGAAAAATAACACCAACTACTTTACCGTCTAGACTCTAAAGTAACCTTTCTAAGAAGAGGTTTTCAGGGATAAAACCGATAGGAAACCAGGTAAAACGTTTGCATATCTAAGCTAATGTGTTAATGTGTCTTTGAAGAATATATAATTCTGTAGTAAAAAATTACTACACAGAGCTGTTTTAATTATTTTTATGATTTACCACCAGCTAAAATTTATAAATAAAAAAAACGGAGGAGAAAAAATTATGATTCAAAAAAATAATGATGTTCTTAACACTGCCAACAGAGGTAATCCTGCTGAATCTGGATTATGCACCCTATGTCGTGCAGATTGTAAAGGAAAATGTGAAACCTGGGTATCTAGCATGAAGGGGCGAAAAATGCTATATCCTAGAGATTTTGGTACAATAACCGCTGGTAGTGGAAATACTAGCCATATTGGAGTTAGCTACAATAATTTAAGAATACAAGGTTATAATTATGGTGCTAATGGACTAATTGATGGATTATCAAATAGTGCAGATGATTGTGTATTTCCTAATGTTAGTTTGGAGACGGAATTTGGTTGTAGCATTAAAACCAAATCTAGATTACCAATTATGACAGGAGCATTAGGCTCAACCTTTATAGCACAGAAATACTGGGAAAGCTTTGCAGTAGGTGCTGCGTTAGTGGGTATTCCGATCGTTATCGGGGAGAATGTTGTTGGGGTAGATAAAAACTCAATACTTAAAAATGGTAAAATTATTAAAGCACCAGAGTTAGATCGTAGAATCGATAATTATCTTAGATATTACGATGGTTATGGTGCAATTATTGTTCAAATGAACGTAGAGGATACTCGTAATGGAGTAGCTGAATACATAATAGAGAAATACGGGGACAAGGTAATACTAGAGCTAAAATGGGGACAAGGAGCAAAGGATATTGGTGGGGAAATACAGGTAAACAGTTTAGAATATGCAATATTTTTAAAGAATAGAGGCTATATAGTTGACCCTGATCCTACTAAAGCTGAGGTACAAGCTGCCTTTAAAACTGGGGCTATTAAAGCTTTTGCTCGTCATAGTAGACTTGGATATACTAATCTTTCTACCAATGATCAGGTTAAAGCGGATTTTATGGCCTCAATTAAATATTTAAGAGGCTTAGGATATAAGCGAATAACACTTAAGACAGGCTCCTATGGTATGGAAGCACTGGCTATGGCTATTAAATTTGCTACCCAGGCAAAGTTAGATTTATTAACAATAGATGGTTCCGGTGGCGGTACAGGCATGAGTCCATGGAATATGATGGAGTCATGGGGAGTACCCTCTATATATCTGCATTCAAAGGCTTATGAATATGCACAGATCTTAAAGGATAAAGGTGAAAGAGTTGTAGATATGGCATTTGCTGGAGGATTTTCTAGAGAGGATCATATATTTAAAGCCCTTGCGTTAGGTGCACCCTTCACAAAACTTGTATGCATGGGTAGAGCTTTGATGATACCAGGGTTCTTGGGTTCAAACATAGAAGGTGCAATAAATCAAGACAGGAAGTCTACCTTGTGTGGTAATTGGGATTCCTTATCTAAGAGCTTCATTGAAGAATATGGTAAGAATGTAGAGGAGATATTCACAGGTTATTATGATGTTAAAGATAAGGTTGGAGCAGCTGAGATAAAAAATATTCCCTTTGGTGCAATAGCTGTATGGACACTAGCTGATAAGCTAGCCGCAGGATTGCAACAATTAATGGCAGGAGCGAGAAAATTTAATGTTAATAGCATAACGAGAGAGGATCTCTTTGCAGCTAACAGAGATACCGCAAAGGAAACAGGGATAAAATTTATAACAGAGGCAAATGACGAGCTAGCTAAGAAAATACTCAATGAGTAAGTAGCTTGGAACTATAGAAGAAGTATTAATTCCTTCAATTTAGCAGGTCAAAAAAGGGAAGCAGGAATTTACATGAAATTTCTACTTCCCTTTCTTATAATATTTTATCATCTTCAAATAAATTTAATAAGCAAATACTAGCTTGTCTACTGTTAATGCAACAGGTTTTGATAGAAGCCATTGATTTGTTATGGTATTATCATAAAAGAATAAGGCTCCATTTGTTGGATCTACTCCGCTTAGTGCTGCATAGGCAGCTTTTACAGCCTCTGCCTGAGCTGGTTTATTAATATAACCATTTAACACAGGGGTAAATTGATAATGACCACCTACAGTTTGATAAATAACGCCGCTAATAGAATTTGGGTATAACTTTCAGGGAGCTTGCCGATAGCTTTTTTTATTCTAGGGATGAGAGCAAAGAGGAAACTATTGCTTCTTTTTAGTATCACAAGTCGAAATTCCTAAGATATGACTAACTGGGCAATAACGAATTGAACCTGTTATTATAGGTACTAGTCCAATAAGACCCCACCAATTTCTGTAGTATAGACCTAAAAGAACTACTACTATGGAGTAGCTGCAAGTATAACAGGAGTTAGTATTCAATTTACAGTCATAGCTACATTTATATTAAGTATTCTTACAATCATATTTGGTGAATCTGTGGGTAATCATATATTGGGTAAATTCTTTGGTAAATATGCACCATTATTTTCAGGTATATTGTTAATAATACTTGGTATTGTTGAGTTCCTCAATTAATTTTTGTACTTACAAAAAACAAAATATTTATCAGCTTTATATCTTAAAGTGGCTTTGGTCGGAAATGTTGGCGTTACCTCTTCAAGTTGCTTTATATTGTTAATTAATAATACAAATTAAGTTAAAATATTTAAAAAAATCATTGACAATACTGAACTTTGGGCATAGTATACAATTAAAACTAATTGAGAATAACAATTTAATATTCTTGTTAGGTGAGGTTACTGTTTAGAAATATGCTACTGCCCAGAAATGTCGAGAGACGCCAACGAGTCAGCAGATACTACCGGCTTAAGGTTTTACCTAATGTAGCTGAAGACATTCATAGATAATATGAATGTTTGTGTTCTACGCTTTGCAGTTCTAAAACTCAACGAGTGAAGAAGCCTAATTTGGTTCGTATTAAATCTCTTCACTTTTTGTGTAGAGATTTTTTTATTTTAAGGAGGTGATTGGCATGGATGATGGCCCCGCGAGTAGTAATTTAATAATATTTGTTAAACAATTGTATACCACTACCATAGCCAATTACCATATAGTTATCAG
>DATCIH010000002.1:0-51456 GCA_036507955.1 Clostridiaceae bacterium
TGCCTTCAATGTTTAATACATATACCATATTTTTAAAACCTCCTATATGTTAGAGTTAATATCCTTAGACAATGTTATCTAGGCTTTTTACATCTATCACACTATCTCGTACCCACAAGATTGTTTAATAATAGACAACAGAGCTACAAACTAGGATAAACATTCGTAGGTGTTATGACCTGAGTAACGTAGTAATTTAATACTTAGTCTAGTCAACTGGACTATTAGTATTTCTACTTCAAGCCCCTACCCTAAAGGGATAGGGGTTATTGACCCATTTGTACCTCCAAGATTATATTAATTATCTATAAGTTCATTTAACTTTTGCAGTGCATCTTTAATACCACCCACTGCGTCAATTAATCCTTTTTCTACGGCTTGGGCTCCTATGAGTATAGTGCCCATATCATTTAACAAATCATCAGTTTTAAGCATTAGTTCAGTTATAGTTTTTGAATCAACCGTAGAAGTCCTTTCAATGAAATCAATTATTCTTCTTTGCATTTTATTGAAATATTCAAAAGTCTGAGAAACTCCAATAACTACGCCGTTCATTCTAATTGGATGTACTATCATAGTGGCTGAAGGGGAAATAAAGGAATAATTAGCAGCTGTAGCCAGCGGTACTCCTATTGAATGCCCTCCCCCAACTACTAAGGATACTGTTGGCTTTTTTAAGCTTGTTATCATTTCTGCTATAGCAAGTCCAGCTTCCACGTCGCCACCAATTGTGTTTAATACTATTAAAATTCCTTTTACCTCTGGATCCATTTCCATGGATATGAGTTGGGGTATTACATGCTCATATTTAGTAGTTTTTGTTTGCTGAGGAAGAACTTGGTGCCCTTCTATTTGACCGATTATAGGCAAAATTTGTATTCGCTGCTTAGGTTCAGATATATTAGTTGTTCCGAAATCTTTTATATTTTCATTAGATTGCTTTTTATCTTCACTATTTTCATCCATATTATCAAGCCTCCTTAGAGTATCTTGTTCATAAGAAGGAAAGATATACTTGATATTATCCTAATTCAAATATTTTATGAAGTGAATTAATAGCTCTTTTTACGTCCACGTTTCGGGTTAATACCCATATTGTAGTGTAGGAATCAGAGCTTTGCAGTATCTCAATATTTTCTGCATTCAAGGCCCTGAATATCCTTGCCATTACCCCAGGTATTCCCTTCATACCAGATCCTATTATTGCAATTTTACAACAATTATCGATATATGTATAACTTTCTTTAGTGTTTTCCATTATCACTTTAAAGTTTTCTAAGTCGTCTTCATCTATAGTAAAGACCTTATCCTTAGGAAAAATATTTATTAAGTCAATACTTATATTTCCTATTGCTAAATTGTCTAAAAGGCTATCATCTACAGTAGAATGAGTTACTTTTACTTGAACTCTCTTACTTATATGCGTAATTCCAGTAACCACTTTCCGCGTAACCTTATTATTATGAATGAGAGTGCCTTGTTTATCGCTAAAAGTATTTTTAACTATTAAAGGTACATTTTCCATCATTGCAATACTTACAGCTCTAGGATGTATTACTTTTGCTCCTTGATCCGCAAACTGAAATACTTCATTATAATTCATTTCTTCAATCAAAGAAGCCTCTGATACAATTCGTGGGTCAGCAGTCATTATTCCATCTACATCTGTATATATTTCTATTTTCTCAGCTTTTAAAGCAACACCTAGTAAGGAAGCAGTAACATCACTTCCACCTCTACCTAATGTTGTTATATATCCTTCTTCATTCATACCTTGAAATCCTGCAATCACAGGAACTTTATTTTCCTTTATGAGCTTTAATATTCTTTCAGTATCTACTTTTTGTATATCTGCTTCATTAAATTTGCAGTCAGTTATGATACCAGCCTGTCCTCCCATTAAAGGGTAAGAGACAATATCCTTATTTAATAATTCATTACACATAATAACTGTACTTATGGTTTCCCCGCAACTTAATAGTAAATCTACTGCATAAGGAGCTTTTTTCTTTAAATTTTCATTAACAAGTGATAATAATGTATCCGTGGCATAAAAGTCACCGATTCTTCCCATAGCAGAAACCACCACCACAGGACTAAAGCCTTCCAGTATGGCTGCAGATACTTTTTCTACAGCCATTATCCTTCTTTCATGAGTTGATAAAGAAGTGCCACCAAATTTTTGTATTATGATTTTCATTATTTACCCCTTTTAAACCTTGCTTCTTTTAAATTCATCACTATCAATATCAATAATTATTGTTTTGCTACCTATTCTTTTAACACATTCCCAAGGTATTTCAATAATTTCATTGTTTTTAAATAGAGTAAATTTATGACTGCTTTCATTCAATAAAATATACTTTAATTGCCCTTCTTGGTCAATAATCACATCATTATTTCCAAGATAGTTGTACTTATCCCCATCATTAATGTTTATAAGTTCAAATCTTTCCATCTCACTATAAAGTTTTGTGTTATCACTCATATTAACCCTCCAGATTATAAATTACATATAATTCTATGAGGACTTTAAAAAAAATATTACTATTTACCAGTTGAACCGAAGCCATTAATTGATCTTTCTGTAGCTTCCATGATATCAACAGTTTCTATACAAGCAATTTCTACTTTGTTTATTACCATTTGAGCAATTCTATCTCTTCTTTTAATATGGAAAGCTTCCTTCCCATGATTAATCACTATTACTTTTATTTCTCCCCTATAATCCCAATCAATAGTTCCTGGGGAATTTAGTAGGGTAACTCCATATTTTAAAGCTAGGCCACTCCTTGGCCTTATTTGCGCTTCATAGCCTTCTTCTAGCTCTATATGGATCCCTGTAGGGATAAGGCATATAGAACCAGGATCAATGACTGTTTCCTGGGCTACTGCCGCATATAAGTCCATACCAACGGATCCCTTAGTCATATACCTTGGAATTTCTAAATCTTCAGACCCTTCTGCTTTTCTTATCTTTAAATGCAACTATATCACCTTCCCAAAATGACTTTATCATGCCCATATCAAATTTTTCACCTACAAATGCAGAGTTTAGTATTCCTAGTGAAAATGTTTTTTCAATAACCCTAGCAATGGAAGTTTTATCTATCTTATTAACTTTACCAATAAGTATATCTGGTGTATTTATAAAATTTTGAAATAAAACAGATTTCCCATTGCTAAACATTCTACTGCTGGTACTTTCTAGTCCTAAAATATAATTACCTTTGATTTGTTCTTTAGTCTTATTTATTCTTTCTATAGAAATATTGTCTTTTGAGAATTTTACAACCTCATTATAAATAAGCTCCATTGCATCTTTAATGTATAGAGGGTTTAAACTAGTATAAATATTTACTACTCCAGTATTTTTAAAGGAAGATATATAGGAATAGATTGAATAACATAATCCTTTTTCTTCACGTACTTTTTGAAAAAGTATGGAAGAAGCTCCACCTCCAAATATATTGCATAAAACTAAAAGAGAATAAATATCATCCTGTCCGGTTTCGATGCCTTTTAATCCTAAGCTTACATGAAGTTGTTCAATACTTTTATATTTATAATAATTATTTTTCAATATAACGGGGCTAGTATAGCTAGTTTTTTCCAATCTGTCAAGACCCCAGTGTCCAAAATACTTTTGGACTAATTTTTCTACATCAGCCATATTTATCTTTCCAGATATAGACAGGACAGAATTTTTAGGAATATAATGCAAAGCTAAATATTCTAGAAGCTGATTTCTAGTAAATGAATTAACAGTTTCAATAGTTCCTAAAATAGGTAAAGAAATTGGATCGTCTCCCCATATAGCTAAGCTATGAAGATCCGATATTGTATCTTCAGGAGAATCCTCACTCATACTTATTTCTTCTATAATTACTCCCTTTTCCTTAAGGATCTCTTCTTCCTTAAAGCTACTGTTAAATAGCATATCTGCTAATATATCCATGGACAACTCTAAATAGGAATCTAAAATTTTTATGTAAAAGCAGGTTGCTTCCTTTCCTGTAAAAGCATTAACTTGCCCTCCAACATCTTCAATTTCTTCAACTATCTTCTTGGAGGTTCTGTTAATAGTTCCTTTGAAGAACATGTGCTCTAGAAAATGAGAAATACCATTATTGTAAGTATTTTCATTTCTTGAACCGTTCTCAATCCATAGCCCAACACTAACTGAATTTACATAATCAATATTTTCTATTGCTACCCTTAAACCATTTGGTAAAGTAATTAAATTATACATTAGTCCTCCTGTATTATATCAAATTGAAGTAATATTATATTAGTATTCCAATATTTAATAATATTAATATAAAACTTATAATTAATATTATTAAATACTTGATATTAAAAAGAAAAAGGCATTAAATGCCTTTTTTATTAATATTATTTGACTATTAATTATTTTATTATTTATCAGTTTTTTCAGCATCTGGTCTTTCCATAGCATCTCTTCTTGATAAATTAATTCTACCTTGCCCATCAATTTCAGTAACTTTAACTAGTATTTCATCACCTAAGGATACTACATCTTCTACTTTATTGACTCTTACAAAGTCTAGTTTTGATATATGAACTAATCCTTCCTTACCAGGAAGAACTTCAACAAAGGCACCAAAGGTAGTGATTTTAGTAACTTTACCTAAGTAAATTTCTCCAACCTTCACATCTTTTGTTAGGTCATCAATGATCTTTAATGCTCTTTGAGCACTCTCAGCATCATTGGACATAACAAAAACTTTGCCATCGTCTTTAATATCTATTTTAACACCAGTTTCAGCTATTATTCTATTGATTGTTTTACCGCCAGTACCTATTACGTCTCTTATTTTTTCAGGATCTATAGTTATTGTATAAGCTCTTGGAGCATAAGGAGACATTTCTTCTCTATGTGTTGGGATACAAGCATTCATTTTGCCAAGAATAAATAACCTTGCAATTTTAGCATCATCGATAGCTTTCCTTATAACATTATTTGATATACCGTGAAGCTTAGTATCAACCTGAATTGCTGTAATCCCTTGGGAAGTTCCAGCTACTTTAAAATCCATATCTCCGAAAAAGTCTTCTATACCTTCTATATCAGTAAGTATCTTTTCTTGGGATAAATCCTCGCTAGTAACTAAACCCATTGCAATACCTGCAGCTGGTCTCTTTATAGGTACTCCTGCATCAAGTAGTGCTAAAGTGCTACCACAAACACTAGCTTGTGATGTAGATCCATTTGAACTTAATACTTCAGATACAAGTCTAATTGCATAAGGGAATTCTTCCTCAGAGGGAATTAGTGGTAATAAAGCTTTTTCAGCTAAAGCACCATGACCTATTTCTCTTCTGCCTGGTCCTCTTAAGGGTCTAGTTTCACCTACACTATAGGACGGAAAATTATAGTGATGTATGTATCTTTTAGAGGTTTCTTCGCTAATACCATCTAATATTTGTACCTCACCTAAGGCTCCTATTGTAGCTACAGTTAAAACCTGTGTTAAACCTCTAGTGAATAAACCTGTACCATGTGTTCTTGGAAGTAATCCTACCTCACATTCAATATTTCTAACCTGATCAAAAGCTCTTTCACTTGGACGTCTATTATCATCTAACATCATGCTTCTTACAATTTTCTTTTGACTATTGTAAACAATCTCACCGATGTCTCCAAGCTTATCTGGATATTTGTCACCAAATGCTAAGGTTATATTACTTTTCACAACATCCATTTTTGAATTTCGAAGATCCTTGTCTGTTGTATACATAGCATCTTTAATCATATCATAAGAAAAAGCGGCTACTTCTTTTTCTAATTCTTCATCTAGATGATATATATTTGGAACTATTTTCTCTTTCCCAAATTTCTTTACAATGTTTTCTTGAAACTCAACGATTCTTTGACATTCTTTTAATCCAAAGAGAATTCCATCATACATAACATCCTCAGAAATTTCATTTCCGTCTGCTTCAACCATCATAACTTTATCCTTAGTTGCACAGACTGTTAAATTCATGGAACTTTCATGTCTTTGAATTTGAGTTGGATTTATAATATAAGCTCCATCAATTAAACCAACTGCCACAGTTCCAACTGGATCTGTGAATGGTATGCTTGAAAGACAAAGTGCTATAGAAGCACCATTCATAGCAACAATGTCAGGCATATTATCTATTTCTACGGAAATTACAGTACAAACTACTTGAACATCGTTTCTATAACCCTTTGGGAAAAGTGGTCTAAGTGGTCTATCTATAGCTCTGGAAGTCAATATTGATTTTTCAGAAGGTCTACCCTCCCGTTTAATAAAGCCTCCTGGTATTTTGCCAACCGCATAAAGTCTTTCTTCATACTCAACACTTAATGGGAAAAAATCTATACCTGCTCTTGGCGTGGCTGAAGCGTTAGCATTAACTAATACTACTGTTTCCCCATAACTTACTAGTATGGCACAATTTGACATTCTACCTATTTTATCATATTCAACTTTGAATTTTCTACCAGCAATATCTGTTTCAAGTATATGACTCATAAAAAAACCTCCCTTCGTATCTTTTAATTATTATTTGCATATAAAGTAAAAATATAAGTTTTTGCCTAAAAAATAGATTTTTGATTTATCTTAAAAAATAGAGCGGGTTTATCCGCTCTATAGCCTACTTCCTTAATCCTAATTTTTCTACTATAGCACGATACCTATTAATATCATCTTTCATTAGATAATTCAATAGACCTCTTCTTTGTCCAACCATCATAAGAAGACCTCTTCTTGAATGGTGATCCTTCTTATGAATCTTTAAATGATCATTTAAATGATTAATTCTCTCAGTTAAAAGTGCGATTTGCACTTCTGGTGAGCCTGTATCACCGTCATGTCTTTTATTAGACTCAATAATTTCTAATTTCTTAGCCTTTTCCATTAATACACCTCCAATTAATCGCCTGACTCCATGAAGACCGTTGGCAACTCAGTTTTCATAGGATTAGGTTCACGAATGTATTATAGCAAATAAAAGATTAAATGTAAATTAAATTTTAATTATATTGGAAGTATTAGCAAAATATTTATCTTTTATTAATTGTTCCTTTAATTCTTCAAGGGAATTAAATTTCTTTTCATCTCTTATCCAATCGATAAAATAAAGCTTTATTATGTTTTCATATATACACATATTAAAATCTAAAATAAATGTTTCTATAGATAGCTTGTTATCTGCAACAGTTGGATTATATCCAATATTGGTGATACCTTTATATAGTTTGTTTTCATATTCTACAATAGTTAAATACACTCCACCCTTGGGCAGTACAAAGGACTTATCATAATTTAAATTTACAGTTGGAAAGCCAATAGTTCTACCTAATTGCTTTCCTTTCATGACTGAACCTGTTAGCATATAGTGTCTTGTTAGCATTTCTTTTGTCTTCACTATTTCTCCATCTGAAATAGCATTTCTTATTCGAGAGCTACTTACAATATCTTCAAGATAATAAACTGGGGGAACTACATTTAGAGTGAAATTATATTTATCTTTTAATTTATCAAGAAGATCTAAATCTCCTAGATTCTTGTACCCAAATCTATAATTAAAGCCTACAATTATACCTTTGCAATTATAATACTCCACAATTTTTTTTATGAATTCCTCTGGAGCTAGTTTCATTAAGTTTGAATCAAAATCCACTAAATTTACTATATCCACCCCTAGCTTTGATAATATATTAAGCTTTGACTCATTATCCATAAGAAGCTTTGGGGTCATTTCCTTATTAATTATTGAAAGAGGATGGTTTTTAAAGGCATATATCATACTTTTACCGTCATTTTCTTTTGCTAATCTTATTGTCTCAGATATCAATTTTAAATGACCCATATGGAGGCCATCAAAGCTTCCTAAAGCTATATATATATTTCCCTTTAATGGCTTTTTAAAATTATCTTCAATAAATATCATTAATTTACCCTCTATATTAATAGTTTTTCCATTTTTAAACTTTCATCTATGAATTTGCCTAGCCCTAAAAAGCCGCCTTCTTCATTATAAATTCTATATAATTCAAATTCATTTGATAAATTATTATTGTAAATGGTTTCATCCTTAATGGGTCCTCCATTTAATAATAGCTTCATATGCTTATCTTCAATAGTTATTTTACTATATTTTTCTAAAACTTTATCCATTGGTATCAAATAATCTAAAATATTATCCTCATTAAGTTCTGACAGCTTAACGCTATTTTCCTTATTAAATTGTCCTGTGGAAGTTCTTGTAAGATTCCACATGGTGCCTCCACATCCTAAAGAGTGGCCTATATCATAGCATAAGCTTCTTATATATGTGCCTTTGGAACAGCAAACAGTAAAATTAATTATTGGTAAATCAATTTTAGTTATGTCTATATTATGAATAATAATATGCCGTTTATCCCTTCCAATTTCGATACCCTTCCTAGCAAGCTCATATAATCTTTTCCCATTCACCTTTATAGCTGAATACATTGGAGGAAGTTGATAGGATTCTCCTACAAACTGATATATGGCTTCCTTTATTTCTTCAGTGTTAGAGGAAACAGCAGTCTCTGAGATAATACTTCCTTCCCTGTCGTAGGTTTCTGTTACAATCCCTAACATAAGAGCTGTTTCATATACTTTATTTTCACTCATAATATAATCCACTAGTTTAGTAGCTTTTCCTATACAAATAGGAAGAACTCCTTCTGCAAGAGGATCTAGGGTTCCAGTATGACCAACCTTTTTAATTTTACATAACCTTCTTACTTGTCTTACTACATCAAAAGAGGATATACCTAAAGGTTTATATACATTTATTATACCGTTCATTTTATGTGTTATCCTCCTATAGCTGCTCTTTTACAGCATCTTCTAATACTTTTATTGCTTCCTCAAGAGGTAAATTAAGAGTTAATCCAGATGCCCTAATATGGCCTCCACCTCCAAATTTCTGTGCTATTTTACTAACATCCACTATGGACTTTGATCTAAGACTTATTTTAATCCCATCTTCAGTCTCTTTAAATAGCATTCCTACCTCAATAGTATCTATGTCCATTCCTATAGCAATGACATCGGAGGTATCTCCAAATTCTATACCTAAATCAACCGCCATTTCTCTATTTAGTTGCATAATACATATTTTCTTATCCTGAGCTAAATACATTTTGTCAATTACTTTTCCATATAATTTAATTCTTTCAAATTTTTTATTCTCATAAATTATTTTATATATATTGTTAAAATTAATTTTCAATTTAATAAGTTCACTGGCAATAATTAAGGTCTGAGGGGTTGTATTTGTATATTTAAAACCGCCAGTATCACAGATAAGAGAAGTATACAAATCTTCACCCATCTGCCTATCTAAGGCTATATTTAGCTTCTTTAATATTAAATATATAATTTCTCCAACGGAAGATGCCTTTGAATCAACATAATTAAAATCTCCAAAGGCACTATTGGAAAGATGATGATCTATATTCACTATAGAATATCTTCTATTTTTTAAATTTAATTCTGCAGAAACTCTAGTTAAATCACCACAATCAAGGACAATAAGACATTGAGTATCTCGATCTACATAATTACTATTACCATCAATTTCATCAACACCATTTAAATAACTAAAGGTAACAGGAGCTTTTTCATTGCATATAATATAGACATCTTTTCCTAGCTTCTTCAAACCTCTAGTGAGAGCAAGAGCACTTCCTATTGAATCACCATCTGGAGATACATGAAAAGTTATTGCTATTCTAGAACTTTTGAATATAATATCAAGTATTTCATCTATATTCATTTAGCCCTTCTCCTTAATCTGCTGGATTAGAGAATTAATATGCATACCTTGTTCAATCGATGTATCTAAATGTAATTGTATTTCTGGAGTTATTCTTAACTTAACTCTATGACCAAGTTCCTTCCTAATAAAACCTATTGAGCTTTTCAAAGCTTCAAAAGTCTCTTTTTTACTATCTTCACTGCCAAATAAACTTATAAACACCTTTGCATATTTTAAATCTTTAGTAACATCCACATCAATGATGCTTACCATGGCAGAAATTCTCGGATCTCTTAAATCATTTTGGACAATGGAACTTATCTCTTTTTTTACTTCTTCATTAATTCTACCACTTCTATAGTTTCCCATTATATCATCTCCTTAGCTGAATTTAGATTGCACCCAAGGGTTGGATGCAATCTAAATATCCTATTTCTCTCTTTTTACTTCTACCATTGTAAAGGATTCTATAATATCGCCTTCTTTGATATCATTGAATTTATCTATACTAAAACCACATTCATAACCGGAGCTAACTTCCTTTGCATCATCTTTAAATCTTTTTAAGGATGCTAGAGTGGAATCAGATATAACAATACCTTCTCTTATAACTCTAACACTACCATTTCTTAATATTTTACCTTCTAGTACATAACCACCAGCAATGGTTCCAATATTAGAGATTTTATAAATTTGTCTAACTTCTGCTTTTCCTATTATTTCTTCTTTAAATATTGGCTCAAGTAAGCCTTCCATAGCAGCTTTAACATCATCTAAAGCATTGTAAATAATACGATAAGTTTTTATATCAACTTTTTCTTTTTCAGCAAGTAGACTAGCATTTGTATCAGGTCTAACATTGAAGCCAATAATTATTGCGCTTGATGCTATTGATAGAGTAACATCTGATTCTGTAATGGCTCCAACAGCTGAATGAATAACTCTAACTTTTACTGAATCATTTGATAGTTTCTCTAAGGACTGTTTTAATGCTTCAGAAGAACCTTGAACATCTGCTTTTACAATAATATTAAGCTCTTTTACCTTGCCTTCTTTAATTTGGTTATATAAATCTTCAAGAGAAACTTTATGTGTTGATTGAAGATGCTCATTTCTTTCTTTATCTTTTCGTCTATCTGCCATTTCTCTTGCTGTCTTTTCATCTTTTACAACATGGAATCTATCACCAGCTGCAGGTACCTCGGAAAGTCCCAAAATCTCTACAGGAATAGATGGGCCAGCGGATTTGATTTTCTTACCCTTATCATCAAACATAGCTCTGATTCTACCATAGGTTGAACCTACTATTAAAGAATCTCCAACGTTTAAAGTTCCATTTTGAATAAGTAAAGAAGATACAGGACCTCTTCCTTTATCGAGCTTTGCTTCAATTACAGTTCCTTTAGCATTTCTTAAAGGGTTTCCTTTTAAATCTTCAATCTCTGCTGTAAGGAGTATCATCTCAAGTAGTGTATCTATTCCTTCTTTAGTATGAGCAGAAACAGGTACACAAATTGTATCTCCTCCCCAGTCCTCAGCGATTAACGAGAATTCTGTAAGCTCTTGTTTAACCTTATCTGGATTAGCACCAGGTCTGTCAATTTTGTTTATAGCTACAATTATAGGAACGTTAGCTGCCTTACAATGATCAATTGCTTCAATTGTTTGAGGCATAACTCCATCATCGGCTGCAACCACCAAAACTACGATATCTGTTATCTGAGCACCTCTGGCTCTCATAGCAGTAAAAGCTTCATGTCCAGGAGTGTCAAGAAAAGTTATTTTTTCATTATTTACATTAACTGTGTAAGCACCAATATGTTGAGTTATTCCACCTGCTTCTGTTTCAGTAACCTTTGACTTTCTTATGGCATCTAAAAGGGAAGTCTTACCATGGTCAACATGACCCATTACTGTTACGACTGGTGGTCTTTTTATCCCAGCTTCATCAATTTCCGTATCATTGTCTTCTTCTAATTTTGCGGAAACATCTTCTTTAAGAACTAATTTTATTTCATTATTAGCTGCTAATTTTTCTGCAGTGTTAAAGTCTATTTCTTGATTAACATTTGCCATTACTCCCATAAATATCAGTTGTTTTATGATATCTATAGTAGTTTTTTCTAGTTTTTCAGCTAGTTCTTTTACTGTAATAGTATTTCCAATCTCAATTTGAGCTATTTTAGGTCCTTCCACATCTGTTAAGGAGATTAACTCATCATCTTTTTTCTTCTTATTTTTCTTTATCTTAATGTTATCGACTACTAGACTCTCATATTTTTCTAGGATTGCTTCCTTCTCATCTAGATTGATATTATCCTTTGCAGCTACTGGAGCTGATTTTTCTGTGAATAGTTCTTTTATTAGTCCAGCTTCTTCTTCTTCAATCACACTCATATGGTTTTTTACAATTATATTGAATTCCTCAGCAAGCATACTAATTAAATCCTTGCTGGATATATCTAATTCTTTAGCAAGTTCATAAACTCTTGTTTTAGACAATAACGTCACCTCCGAAATCATTTTTCTTCTTTTCTTCATAAATTGTAATCAATTTTTCACTAATTTTATAATCAATAATCGTCAATACTGAAATCTCTTCTTTCCCTATAAATTTACCTAAATCATACTTTGAATAACCCTCAATAAGTGGAATCTTCTTTGCTTGGCATATCCTATTAAATTTTTCTTTTGTATTAATAGAAGCTTCTATAGCTATAATAACAAGCTTTGCATTATTTGCTTTAACTGCTTCTTCACTTTTATTGTAGCCCGCCACAAGGGCTCCAGCCTTTTTTGAAATAGATAGAAATTGTAAAAAATTATCACTCATTGTATATTGCTTCCCTAAGTATAGCATAAATATCTTCGCTTATCTTAATTTCTAGATTTTTTTCTAGCCTGCTGGTTTTATAAGCCTTTTCAAAGCATTCGATGTTCTTACATACATAAGCTCCTCTGCCAGGCTTTTTACCAGTAAAGTCTATGGAAAGATCTCCAGTCTTATTTTTAACTACCCTAATGAGCTCTTTCTTTGGAAGCATCTGCATACAACCCACACACATCCTTAAGGGTATTTTCTTAACCTTCAATAATATCCACCTTCCTAGCTTTAGTATCTTCAAGCGCATCAAATTGAGATTTGCTCTTAATATCAATTTTCCAGCCAGTAAGTTTTGCAGCAAGTCTTACGTTTTGTCCTTCTTTACCAATTGCTAGAGAAAGTTGATTATCATCCACAACAGCCCTAGCACATTTACTAAACTCATCTATTGAGACATCTAAAACTTTTGCAGGACTTAATGCGTTAGCAATAAACTCTTCTGGAAGTTTACTCCATTTAACTATATCTATTTTTTCGTTTTTCAGCTCATTTACAATTTGCTGTACCCTTATTCCTCTTGGACCTACACAAGCCCCCATAGGATCTACATTACTATCCTTTGAGTAAACGGCTATTTTCGATCTTGATCCGGCTTCCCTAGATATATTTTTTATTTCTACTACTCCTTCGAATATTTCAGGTACTTCTAATTCGAATAGTCTTTTCACAAGGCCAGGGTGGGTTCTTGAAACAATAATTTGAGCACCCTTTGTTGTGTTTTTAACTTCTACAATATACAATTTCAATTCATCATTAAAATTATATTCTTCTCCTGGCATTTGTTCATTCGCACCCAGTACTGCTTCAATTTTACCAAGATTTATAAATACATTACCCTTATCTTTTCTAATTACCTTCCCCGTCATAATGTCAAATTCTTTTGTTACAAATTCATTATAAATTATGCCTCTTTCTGCTTCCTTTATTCTTTGTATAACTACTTGTTTAGCAGATTGAGCAGCAACTCTTCCAAAGCTTTTTGGAGTTACTTCTATATCTACAATATCTTCTAATTGATATCTAGTATTTATTTTTCTAGCATCTTCTAAGGTTATTTCTTCATTAAAATCTATAGCTTCCTCTAGGACCTTTTTCTGAGCATAAACGTGGATCTCTCCTGATTCTTTGTTCATGGTTACTTTCACATTTTGGCAACTCCCACTTGCATTACCGTAATTTTTCTTATAAGCGGCAACTAATGCATCTTCAAGGGTAGTAAAAATTAAATCTGCAGAAATACCTTTTTCACTAACTATTTCTGTTAATGCGGTAATAAAATCATTATTCATAATTTTCTCCTCCTAAATATCGTTACGATAAATAAATATCTAAAATAAATTTTCTAGGAACAGACATGTTCTGTCCCTTAATTTTAATTTTAATATAGTCAGCATCATAACTTGTAAGTATTCCGTTATGTTTTGTTTTACCTTCAAAAATCGTATTTAGATTTATTGTTATATCCTTATCTACAACCTTTCCTAAATGTTCCTGCGTATACAGTATTCTATTTATTCCTGGGGAAGATACCTCAAGACAATATGGAATATCAATAGGATCAGATGTATCTAAGGCTTTACTTATTGGTCTGCTCACCTTTACGCAATCATCTATATTTATGCCCTCATCTCTATATATAAAAACTCTTAGATAAAATTCTTTTTCTTCTTCAATAAACTCAATATGGTATAATTCATAGCCTTGTTCGTCAACTATTGGTTGGATAATTTTATATAATTCAGATATAAGTTCATCATCTTTCAAAATATCACATCCTTTAATTAAATAAAAAACTATATTGAAAAACGCAACGATAGTTGCGTTTTTCAATAGAAAAGAGTAGGTAACCACCCACTCCTTAGCTCTTTAATCTACATCTGTTATTCAATTCTAGCATAAATGTGATTTTATTTCAAGATAAAGTTAATTTAATATAAAATAACAAAATTAAAATAAACTTAATTGATTTGTTTCAGTAAGTCCATCTAAGCAACCATGAATTGATAAGGTTGAAATCACCGTTTTTGTAACCTTTGCTCTATTACGTAAGTTTTCCTTTGATAAGAAGGGTCCCTCCTTCCTCACTAAGGCTATGTTTTTTGCAGCATTTTCTCCAACACCAACTAGAGAGCTAAGTGGAGGCAAAATACCTTCATCAACTATAGAAAATTTTATTGGATCTGATTTATAAAGGTCTACCTTCAAAAGTTTAATTCCTCGCTTATGCATTTCATAGGATATCTCTAAAATAGTTAAAAGGCCCTTATCCTTTTGCGTTACATTGTTTCCTAGTGCATTTAATTCTTCCATTTTTCTTTTAATTGTGGCATCTCCTGTTGTAATAAGTTCTGCATCAAAATCATCTGCTCTAACAGTAAAATATGCAGCATAATAAGCCTTAGGATAATAAACTTTAAAATATGCTATTCTAAGTGCCATCATAACATATGCTACAGCATGGCCTTTAGGAAACATATATTTTATTTTTTTACAGGATTCAATGTACCAATCTGGTACATCATTTTCTTTCATTATTTTTATATCTTCTTCATTTAAGCCTTTTCCTTTCCTAACCTTTTCCATTATGGTAAAAGATATTTTAGGAGGGAGACCTCGATGCATCAAATATATCATAATATCGTCTCTTAATGAGATACAATCCTTAAGGGTTGTATTACCATTCTTTATATAATACTGAGCATTATTAAGCCACACATCTGTTCCATGGGATAAACCTGATATATTAACTAAATCCGTAAAGGTTTTAGGTTTTGTATCAAGGAGCATCTGTCTAACAAATTTAGTCCCAAATTCAGGCAGTCCATAAGTACCTATCTCACAATTTAATTCTTCCTTTGTGACGCCTAATGCATCTGGAGAAGTAAAAAGGCTCATAACCTTTTCGTCCACTAGAGGAACAGTTTTTGGATCTATACCTGTTAAATCCTGTAGCACCTTTATAATAGTAGGATCATCATGCCCAAGAATATCAAGTTTTAAAAGCCTTCCACTAATGGAGTGATAATCAAAGTGGGTAGTTATTATCTCTGAATCATTATCATCAGCAGGATGTTGAATAGGAGTGAAATTAAATATTTCATTATCCTTTGGAACTACCATAATACCACCAGGATGTTGGCCTGTTGTTCTTTTTATACCTGTACAGCCTTCCGTTAACCTCTCAATTTCCGCTTTGGTAATTAATAAGTTTTTTTCTTCCTTGTATTTTTGTACAAAGCCATAGGCTGTTTTAGTTGCCACAGTACCTATTGTACCAGCTTTAAAAACATAGCCTTTTCCAAAGAGGACTTCAGTATACTTATGAACTATAGCCTGATATTCACCAGAAAAATTCAAATCAATATCAGGCTCCTTATCTCCTTCAAAACCAAGGAAGGTCTCAAAGGGTATATCATGACCATCTTTTATATATAAGCTGCCACATTTAGGACAATCTTTATCTTTTAAATCAGCCCCAGAACTTATTGAGCCATCTAAGATAAACTCACTATTTTTGCATTTTGGGCATACATAATGTGGAGGTAAGCCATTAACTTCAGTAATACTACACATAGTTGCAACTAGTGAAGAGCCTACAGAGCCTCTAGAGCCAACTGTATATCCATCCTCCAGTGACTTTTTAACAAGCTTATGTGCTATAAGATATAAAACAGCATACCCATGATTTATTATTGAATTTAGTTCCTTATCTATTCTTTTTTGAACCACCTCAGGGAGAGGTTCACCATATATTAAGTGAGCTTTTTTTAAAGTCATATTTCTTACATCATCTTCTGCACCGTCAATTTTAGGAGTAAAGGTTTCATCAGGAATAGGCTTAACTTTATCTATCATAGCTGCAATCTTTAAGGGGTTATCTATCACGACTTCCTTAGCCGTGGCATAATCCAAGTAATCAAATTCCTTTAGCATTTCCTCTGTAGTTCTTAAATATAAAGGGGCCTGTTCATCTGCATCCGAATATCCTTGTCCAGACATTAATATCCTTCTAAAAATCTCATCTTTAGGGTCTAAAAAATGAACATCGCAGGTGGCAACCACTGGTTTATTATAAAGTTTACCTAAACTAATAATCCTTTTATTTATATTCTCAAGTTCACGTCTATCATTTACTGTCTCATTTCTTATCAAAAATTTATTATTATCTATTGGTTGAATTTCTAAATAATCATAAAAATCAATTATTTCTTTAAGTTCAACATCATTCATGCCAGCTAATATACTTCTATATAGTTCTCCAGCTTCGCAAGCAGAACCCATGATTAATCCTTCTCTAAACTCTTCGATTACGCTTTTAGGAAGGCGTGGTTTTTTATAAAAATAATCTAAATTTGATTTAGATACTAGTTTATATAAGTTTTTCAAGCCAATTTGATTCTTAACTAGAATTATTAAATGATGAGAGGTGAGTTTTTTAATATCAAGATTTTTTAGATATTCTTCATTCATAGTAGCTAAGCTTTCTATGTTTTTATCCAAAAGGTCTTTAAAACATCTTAATAAAATTTCACCTGTTGCCCTAGCATCATCTATTGCTCTATGGTGACTAAAAGGATGTATTCCCAGATGCTTTGCTACTATATCTAGCTTGTACCTTTTTAGTTCAGGATATAAAAATTTACATAGGGGTATAGTATCCAAGTAGTCAGAATTAAAATCACAGCTTATGCCTCTTAAATTTTTTTTAAGAAAGGATACATCAAACTCAGCATTATGTGCCACTAGTATAGCATCCCCGATAAACTTTATAAAATCTGGAAGGACAACATCTATTGTGGCTTCATTGGCTACAATATCATTATTAATTCCTGTTAGCTGAACTATTTTTTCGGGAATATCTCGCTTTGGATTTACAAATTTAGAAAAAGTCTCAATAATTTCTCCATTAGAAATCTTAACAGCACCTATCTCTATAATCTTATCCTTTTCTGAGGAAAGACCAGTTGTTTCAAAATCAAATACTACATAATTCTCCTGAAAGGTATGATCCTTTTTTATAATTGCTATAGGTATACCATCATCTACAAGATATGCCTCTACTCCATATATTATATCAATGTTATATTTTTTTGATGCTGTCATTGCTTCTGGATATGCTTGTAGTACTCCATGATCAGTTATTGCTATAGCCTTATGACCCCATTTAGCAGCTCTTTCAATAAGTCTAGAGGCTGAAGTAATACCATCCATAGCGCTCATTTGAGTATGAAGATGTAATTCAACTCGTTTCTCTTCGCTAGTATCTTCTCTTTCATATCTAGGAGTTTGTACTATATCTTTCGCCATAAGAACTATTTCTTTTGAGTACAAATCAGATACTACATTACCACGTACGATACAATGAAGCCCAGGTTTTATCTTCTCTATAACTTTATCATTATCCTTATCGTTAATAAAAAATTTTACTGTTATTGAACTAGTATAATCCGTTATGTAAAAAACGGAAATTTTACTTTTAGACTTAGTTACTATTATGTCTGCTTTAAACACATCTCCTTCTATTGTTACAGAGCCTAAGGGTTCATTTACATCTGAAATATCAATAACAATATCAGATATGTTTTTACCTAAAATTGTGTTTTCATCAGTTTTCTTGCTTTGATAGTTTGTCTTTACTCCTGTATTTACTTTTGTTTTTTTATCATGTTCTACTACAGTAACTACAGTATTTTTTATGATAGAGGTATTTTCTTTGTCTTTTGTCTGAAAATAGTCCTTTTCTATAAGTTTTGCATCATAAGAAAATTTGATTTTAGAAGTATTCCCATAGTTATCCTTAAGAATTTTACTTATGATTAGTTCTATGTTCTTATTCCTTAATAGATTAAATATAAATAAGTTTCCAGTGGATATATATAAATTCTCATTTTCAATATATCTTTTAGAGGTTTTTAGGCAGTCCTTGCAAACTGGTATTAAAGCTCCAATATGGTCCGAGATATCATCCCAATATTTATCAATGACCTCTTTTAAGGTTATATTTTCCTCTACTTTTAGACAAATAAGCTGAATACTATCGAAACTACCTAGCCTTTTAGAAATCAGCTTTTTAATAAGTAATTTACAAGTCTCACTTAAAACTTCCTTAGCTTTAAGTTGTACATTCAACTTATCACTCTTCTTAAGGTATTGGATCTTTAAAAAGCTTATTTCCTTATTTATTAACTCTTTTTCGTCTAAAGCATCCTCACTTAATATATGATTAATATCTACACTCATAATTTTCCCCCAAGGTTAATCTACAGCTCAATAATTTGTCTTATTAATTCTTCCACAAGATCTTCTTCCTTAACCTTCTTAATTGGTACCCCTTGCTTAAATATTAATCCAAAACCATCTCCACCAGCAATACCTATATCTGCATCCTTAGCTTCTCCTGGACCATTAACAATGCAGCCCATGATAGCTACTTTAATATTTTTATTCAAATGTTCCGTTCGAGCCTCAACTTCCTTAGCAATTTTAATTAAATCAACTTTTGTTCTACCACAAGTAGGACATGATATATATTCTATTCCACCTTTAATTAGCCCTAAGGATTTTAGTATTTCACGGCCTACCTTAATTTCTGATACTGGGTTATCTGTTAAGGAGACTCTTATAGTGTCTCCTATGCCTTCTGCTAGAAGTGTACCTATTCCAATACTTGATTTTATAGTGCCTCTAAAGGGTGTACCAGATTCCGTAACACCGATATGAAGAGGATAAGTCACCTTACTTGAGATTAATCTATAACTCTCGATTGTAGAAACTACATCTGAAGATTTAATAGATATAACTATATCTGTAAAATTTAATTTCTCTAATATATCCACATGCCTAAGGGCGCTTTCTACTAAAGCCTCAGGTGTAGGTCTTTTATATTTCTCTAATAAATCCTTTTCTAGAGAACCAGAATTAATTCCAATTCTTATAGGAATAGACTTAAAAGCGCAAGCTTCCTGCACTTTCTTTATTCTATCTAGACTACCAATGTTTCCAGGATTTATTCTTAAAGCACTTACTCCACTTTCTATGGCGATAAGTGCCAATTTGTAATCAAAATGAATATCTGCAACTAGAGGAATATGAATTTTACTTATGATTTGTTTTAAAGCCTCTGCTGCCTCTATATCTAAAACTGCACATCTTACAATATCACATCCGGCTTCTTCTAAAGCCATAATTTGTTCTACTGTTTTAAGAATATCTCTAGTATCAGTATTAGTCATAGATTGAATAGATATGGAGGATTCTCCTCCAATATATAGGTTTCCCACTTTGATTTTTTTAGTTAATTTTCTATTCATGATATCACTTAAAAGTAACAGGATATATTACATCCTTAATTGTTACAAGTATCATGAAAATAATTAATATCATAAAGCCAATATAATTTACAAACCCCACTTTATTTGGGTCAGGTTTTTTTCTTGTTATCATTTCAAATAATAGTATAAATATCCATCCTCCGTCTAAGGCTGGGAAAGGTATAATATTAAAAATAGCTAAGGATATACTAAGGATTGCTCCAAAGCCAATAAAGGTTAATATCCCTTGCTTAGCATATTGATTTGACATTTTAAAAATAGTAACAGGACCGCCTACATCGTTAATAGATGCTTTACCCATTAAAGCAGTCTTAAAAAACCCTAAGGTCTGGCTTATAACAGAGCCTGTTTGCGTAAATCCACTTTTAACAGATTGGAAAAAAGTTGGGCTTTTTAAAACTGGGCTTATTCCTATTATATAATATCCCAAAGCTTTATCTAGTGTAGGTGTTATAGTTATCTTGTTTAGTAAACCTTCTCTCATATAGGATATATTTATAATACTTCCCTTACCATTATTTATTTCAGTACCCAAATCCTGCCAATTGTTAATAGCTTTATTATTTATAGTTTTTAGCTCATCTCCACTCTTAAGACCTGCTATTTCTGAGGGGGAACCCGCCTTAATAGTTTTGATTGTAGGTATTGGAAAGGCTTGAGTTGAAAATATTGTAAATAAAACCACTGCTATTACTAAATTCATTAGCGGACCTGCGGCTATAATACTAAGTCTTTGAGCTGGAGATTTTCTAGAAAAAGAACGAGGATCATCTGCTTCTCCTTCTTCTCCTAACATTTTCACATATCCACCAATCGGAAATAACCTTAAGGAATATTCAGTTTCTTTACCCTTTATAACAAAAAGACGTTTGCCCATGCCAAGAGAAAACTCTTCCACTTTAACCCCGTTTATTTTTGCTAAAGTAAAATGACCTAATTCATGACCTAAAATTAGTACACTGAAAAGTAGAATAATTTCTATAACAACCATTTAACTACTCCTTTAATATTTTTTCATTTACATACTTTTTAACTTTTTCATCTATATTAATTATTTCTTCTGCTGTGGTGTAAGAACTAATTTCAAACTTATTTAATGCAGCTTCTATAGTATCACCAATATCTAGAAAACTAATTTTTTTATTTAAAAACAATTCCACAGCAGCTTCATTTGCTGCATTTAAAATAGCAGGAGCATTTTTCCCTTCTCTCCCAGCCTGATAAGCTAATTTCAAAGGCTTAAAGGTGTGAAAATCAGGTTTTTCAAAGGTTAGTTTATTAAGAGAAGTTATATCAAGTTTAGGTACCCTGCAATATTTCCTTAGTGGATAATTTAATGCATATTGGATTGGAATTTTCATATCAGGATTACTTAGCTGAGCTATAACTGCCCCATCCTCATATTCCACCATAGAATGTATAATACTTTCTGGATGGACTATGACTTCAATTTGATCATAAGAAACATTAAAAAGATGATGAGCCTCTATTACTTCTAGTCCTTTGTTCATCATAGTTGCACTATCAATTGTTATCTTGCTACCCATTTTCCACTTGGGATGATTTAATGCTTCCTCTATACCTACATTCAATAAATCCTTATAACTTTTTCCCCTAAAGGGACCACCAGAGGCTGTTAAAAGAATTTTGTTTATTCCATTCATAAAATTACCTTGAAGACATTGAAAGATGGCTGAATGCTCTGAATCAACAGGCAAAAGCACCCCATTATATTTTTTAACCATAGACATAACCAAATCACCAGCAGAAACTAAAGTTTCTTTATTAGCTAAAGCTATAGTTTTACCCTTTTCAATAGCTTTAAGGGTTGGTAGCAGTCCTATCATACCCACTACTGAGGATACAAGAATATCTAATTCTTCTAGACTAGCTATAAAGCATAAACCTTCTATTCCATATAGTAATTCAGTCTCAAGGTTATTATCTTTTAGGTAACATTTTAGCTTTAGATATGCATCCATATCAGTTAATACTGCAAGTCTTGGATTAAAAGTATTGATAATTTGGATAAGCTTTTTATAATTTTTGTTTGCGGAAACTGCAATTAAATTATATTCATCCTTTGAATATTTAAGTATATCTAAAGTTTGAGTACCGATTGAACCGGTAGCACCTATTATAGCAATGTTTTTCATAAAATCACCTGTAATTAATAATAAATTATTTCTCTTATAGTTAATAAACAAATTGGTGCTATAATAATTCCTAAAAGACCAAATAGCTCTGCACCAATGTAAATTGAAATTAGAATAAGTAGTGGATGTAAATTCAAATTTGTACTTATTAATTTAGTCTCCATGATTTGCCTTGAAATTTGTAATAATATATAAAGCAAAACTAGCCCAAAGGCTATTATATAACTTGAGGATACAAACTGATAGGCAATCAAAGGAGCAAAAACAACAACAACTCCAATAATAGGTAATAAGTCCAGTACACTGCAAATAAGTCCTAATATTATTGCATCCTTTATTCCAAGTATTGAAAATCCTATTATTGTTTCTAAAGTTGAGATGGAAACCAATAATATTTCTATTTTTATAGTGTTTTTTACAGTTCTATAATTTATTTTTGCAATGTCTTTTATTTTTTTAGGCAAGGAAGTAGAAATACTAGCAAGTATTTTATCCCCATCCACTAATAAAAAATATGTGGTAATGATAGATATAAAATAAGTAAGCAAACTTCCAAGAGTATAAGTGGCACTTTTTGTTATTATTTCACTATTAATTATACCCCAATTTTCTATAAATTTGTTTATATCAATATTTCCTAGCTTTGGAAGATATTTATTTTGGGTAAAAAAACTACTTATAGCACTTAAATAAATCTTCATGTCATATTTGATAAAATAACTAAACTTATTATAAGCAAAGGATAATAAAAAAGATATAATTATAATAAGCAATATATTAATAATAACAATTGAAAAAAAGGCAGCGATCTTACTATTTATTTTAAAGTTAATGGTTAAAATATTAAATATGGGTTTAGTTAATATAAAAAAGAAAAAAATTATTATAAAAGGTTTGAAATAGTTGCTAATAGCAAATGTTAATATAACAAAAAACAATAAAACACCAACACATTCAAAAACTTTATAATAAAATTTATTCAAATTTATCACACCATAAAAAATACTATATAATAATATACTATTACTGATGCAAAAAGTATGCTATCAAATCTATCTAAAATACCTCCATGACCAGGAATTATATTACTATAGTCTTTTATATTAACGTATCTTTTTATTGAGGAGGCTGCTAAATCACCAATTTGACATACAATACCACCAATACCACCTATAATTAAAAAATTATATATTGGGTAGGGAAACTTTAATATATATGTATTTAAAATTATTCCATAAGTACTACATAAAATAATACTACCTAAAATCCCAGCAATAGAACCTTCAATAGTTTTTTTGGCGCTAACTAAGGGTAATAGTTTATGCTTTCCAAAATTCTTACCTATATAATAGGCAAAAGTATCTGTGGACCAGGCAGAAATAAATATTAGCCAAAACAAATATCTACCATTAGCCTTAAAGCTAATTAATACAATAAAACTAAAGGGTATGGAAATATATAAAAACCCAAATACTGTAAGCAAAATATCAATAAAGTTATGCTCTTGACTAGTTATAAGTAGTGCGAATTGAATTATAATAAATAATAAAATAATGAATATAGTAAATTCACTTTTTATCTTCAAGGCAATAAGTATATAATAAATTACACTCATTGTATACCCAATATAATCGTAAGGCTTATAGTTTTTAAGTTTAATTGCACTATAAAATTCTTTAAGAGCCAGCAAAGATACCATTAATATTCCAAGCACTAAAGGTATATTACCTAGGAGTATTAATATTAGAAAAGGTATCAAAAATAGTACACCTATATATCTTTTATACACTAAATCACCTCTATTTAATTCCACCATAGCGACGTTCTCTATTTTGGTAATCATATATGGCTTTATGCAATACTTTCTTATTAAAGTCTGGCCAATATATATCTGAAAACCATAATTCTGAATAAGCAGCTTGCCATAGTAGAAAATTGCTTAATCTTTGTTCACCACTAGGTCTTATAATTATATCTGGATCAGGAATCCCTTTTGTATCTAAATAGCCAGTAATTAGGCTTTCTGATAGATCCTTAAGCTTTATATTATGATTTAATAGATCATTACCTATCTTCTTCATAGCCCTTAAAATGTCATCTCGTCCTCCGTAATTTAAAGCTAAGTTTAAATTAAGCTTAGTGTTTAATTTTGTTTTATCCTGAGCTTTTCTTAATTCTTCCTGACAAAGAAGTGGTAATTTAGAAATATCTCCTAATGAATTTATAACCACACCACTTTCATCAAGTTCCTTAAGTTCATTTTTTAAATATTCAATAAGAAGCTTCATCAGGGTGTTAACTTCCTCTGCAGGCCTAACCCAATTTTCTGTTGAAAAAGCATATAAAGTTAGATATTTAACTCCAAGATTATTACATTCCTTCACTACATTTCTTATAGCTTCTACCCCAGCCTTATGCCCAAAGCTTCTTGGAAGTTTTTTTGCTTTTGCCCATCGTCCATTACCGTCCATTATAATGGCAATATGACTTGGTATATTTTCTAAATCAATATCTCGTTCAACATTCAAACTTTTTTTCCTCGATAAATGAAACATTTTTTCACCACTTTATATTTGTGATTTTTAAAAAATATTTAGTTTTAAGTGACTATGATAGAACAGCCATATAACCCAAGTTTCTTCATTAGCTTGGCCCATACTATATAGACATTATTTCATTTTCCTTTATTTCTATCATTCTATCTATCTCTCTTATATAATTGTCTGTTTCCTTCTGAATCTTTTCTTCAGCTTTTTTTATATCGTCTTCAGAATAATCATTTTCTTTTTTTAATGCTTTTATTTTTTCATTGCTATCGCGCCTTATAGAACGGATAGCTATTTTTAGTTCTTCACCAGTTTTCTTTACTACTTTTACTATGTTTCTTCTCGTTTCTTCAGTAAGTTCTGGTACAACTAAACGGATTGAAACACCATCATTTGATGGATTTATTCCCAAATCAGATTTGAGTATGGCCTTTTCAATATTCTTAAGAGAAGTTTTATCCCAGGGTTGAATCATTATAATTCTTGACTCAGGAATACTTACATTTGCCAATTGATTAATAGGGGTCATACTATTATAGTAGTCTACTTCTATCCGATCTAGCATGTTAGGAGTTGCTCTCCCAGCCTTCATTGATGCGTAGTCCTTTTTCAAAACGACTATGCTTTTACTCATTTTTTCATCTGCTAAATGAATGATTTCCTTTAACATAAATAACCTCCTAATTAATTGGATACTATTGTTCCAATATTTTCACCTAAAATTACTTTCTTTATATTTCCAGGAGCATCAAGACCAAAAACAACAATTGGAATATTATTATCCATGCAAAGTGAGGTTGCAGTGGAATCCATTACTTGTAGACCATTAGCCAAAACCTGCATATAAGTCAAACTATTGTATTTTATTGCATCCTGAAATATATGAGGGTCCTTATCGTAAACTCCATCAACTTTTTTTGCAAGCAAAATTACCTCAGCCTCTATTTCAGCGGCTCTAAGGGCAGCTGTTGTATCTGTGGAGAAATATGGATTACCTGTTCCTGCAGCAAAGATTACAACTCTTCCTTTTTCAAGATGTCTCATAGCTCTACGCCTTATGAAAGGCTCTGCTATTTGTTTCATCTCGATTGCAGTTTGTACTCTGGTATTCACACCTAAATTTTCTAAGAAATCCTGTAGCGCTAATGCATTAATGCAAGTAGCTAACATTCCCATATAATCTGCAGTGGTCCTATCCATTCCTTTTCCACTTCTACCACGCCATATGTTTCCACCACCAACTACAGTTCCAATTTCTATTCCCATATCCACTAATTCTTTTATTTCCTCAGATATTCTTGTGCAAACTGAAGAATCTATACCATAACCTTTTTCCCCAGCCAATGCTTCTCCTGAAATTTTAAGAATAATTCTCTTATATTTAGGTGTATCCATGAATATTATACCTCCAAATAGTAATTTTTGTATATATAGTAACTTAAAAAGCAATGTTATTGCTTTTTAAGTAAACCATGATAAATAATGCTTTTAAAAAAGAGAACACCGCGTGTTCTCTTTTTTAAGTTAATCCACTAAATTCAACTTTAGGAAGATCAACCTTTTAGGCTAATCTTATTTAGATTGCTCCATTTGCCTTTGTACTTCTTCAGCAAAATTCTCTTCTTTCTTTTCTATTCCTTCACCTTTTTCAAATCTTACAAAGCTAGCAACTTTGATTTCAGCCCCAATTTCTTTTGACTTTTCATTAAGATATTTAGTAATTGTATAATCTGAATTACGAATCCAAACCTGTTCGAGAAGGCATGTTTCCTTTAAGTATTTTTGTATTCTACCTTCAACCATTTTTTCAGCTATATTTTCAGGTTTCCCTTCATTCATTGCTTGAACCTTGTATATTTGTCTTTCTTTATCTAATTCTTCCACATCAACCTGAGTCCTGTCTAAAAATAATGGGTTTGCAGCAGCTACTTGCATTGCAAGATCCTTAGCAATTCCTGCTAACTCATCACTTTCTTTTTCACAATTTAAAGCTATAAGTACAGCTATTCTGCCGCCACCATGAATATAGCTTTCAACCACTCCCTTTGGAGCTGTAAATTTTTTAAATCTTCTAACGGACATATTTTCACCTAATTTTGCAATTAAAGCTGTAACCGCATCTTTAATTGTGCCATCAGTTTCATTATACTTTTCATTTGTAAAAGCTTCTATTTCTGTAGCATTTGTAGCCTCAGCTTTTTTAGCTACATTCTTAACTAAAGCTAAGAATCCTTCGTTTGCAGAAACAAAGTCTGTTTCACAGTTTACTTCCACTATAGCTCCACTTTTCTTATCCTCAGATAAATAAGTTTCAACTAAACCTTCAGACGCAACTCTACCAGATTTCTTTGCTGCAGCCGCCAAGCCTCTTTCCCTTAATACTTCTATAGCTTTTTCAACATCACCATCAGTTTCAGTTAGTGCCTTTTTACAATCCATCATTCCGGCACCGGTTCTTTCTCTTAATTCTTTAACTACTTGAGCCGTAATCATACATATACCTCCAATAAATATCAGACTAAAAGGTAAATGAAAAATAAATCACTTACCCTAAATAATTATACTATTTAATCTACTCAGCTAATTGTTCGCCTTGTCTTCCTTCAATTATTGCATCTGCCATTTTAGCTGTTATTAACTTTACAGCTCTTATAGCATCATCATTTCCAGGAATAACATAATCAACTTCATCTGGGTCACAATTTGTATCAACTATTGCAACAACAGGTATTCCTAATATTTTTGCTTCAAGAATAGCATTCTTTTCTTTTCTTGGATCAACAATAAAAATTGCACCAATATTGTGGCCATCCATATTCTTAATACCACCAAGGTTTCTTTCAAGTTTTTCCTTTTCAGCTCTTAAATTAGTAACTTCTTTTTTAGGAAGGACATCAAAAGTACCATCCTCTTCCATCTTTTCTAAAGCTTCTAATTTCTGAATTCTTGTTTTAATCGTTTTGAAGTTTGTTAGCATTCCACCAAGCCATCTGCTATTAACAAAATACATACCTGATCTAATAGCTTCTTCTTTAATAGCTTCTTGAGCTTGTTTTTTTGTTCCAACAAAAAGAACATCTTTTCCTTCAACAGATACACTTTTAATGAAATCATAAGCATCCTCAATCTTTTTTACAGTCTTTTGAAGATCAATGATATATATACCATTTCTTTCTGTAAAAATATAAGTTGCCATTTTAGGATTCCATCTTCTTGTTTGATGTCCAAAATGAACACCTGCTTCTAATAATTGTTTCATAGATATAACTGACATTTTAATACCTCCTGGTTTTTTACCTCCATCATCTTCATATCCATAAGAGTCCTTTAGGAACCCTCTTACAAATTGGATGATGTGTGAATTTTACCCTTAAACAGTATAGCATAAGGTTTTTAATAGTTCAACAAAAATTATCTCATCTTTTTAAGCTCATCAAATAATTTGTCATTTAATATTTTTATATGAGTTCCTTTCATACCTAAGGACCTTGATTCTATTACCCCTGCACTTTCAAATTTACGAAGTGCGTTAACTATAACTGAACGAGTTATTCCAACTTTATCCGCGATCTTAGAAGCAACAAGTAATCCTTCATTTCCATCTAATTCTTTGAATATATGCTCAACAGCCTCAAGCTCTGAATAGGATAAAGTTCCTATAGCTAATTGAACAACAGCCTTTTTCCTAATATCTTCTTCCACTAAAATATTTCTAGCTCTTAAAATTTCAAGACAAACAACTGTAGAACTATATTCTGCAATTATTAAATCATCATCATTAAACGGATTATCAAACCTAGACAGGATAAGAGTTCCTAATCTTTCTCTATTTCCAATTATAGGAACTATCGTAGTAAGTTTATTTTCAATCTTGCAGGTTGTCTTTTCATCAAACACACAAAAATTTCCATTAACAATATTTGAAACAGTTTCATGTATATTCATAAGTTTACTATTATAAGTGTCTGTAAACCTCAATTCACTCATTATTTTAGAGCTAACAATATCACAGTTAAAGCCTACGAAAAGATTATAACCTAAAATCTTTCCTTTTCGGCTTAATAAATATATATTACAATCTAAAACCTCACCTAATAATTTACATATATCATCAAAAACCACTGGATCAGTTCCTGACTTTTGTAAAATTTTATTGAGCATTCTAGTTTTAGTAAGCAAGGATGTCATTTATATTCCTCCCCCATAAATAAGTATTCAAAATATTTAGAATAGTTTAAAATAACTTATATTATGATATCACAGGAAATTGCATTTTTCAACATAAAAATATATATAATTTACTATTGTTTACTATTCCTATTTCTCCTCATCTTTGCTCTTGTAAATTTTAAATTTACATTCCTTGTTTGAACACTCTGAAAAATCCCCTTTAGTTTTGCTAAATCTTTTAACCATAAATGTACTACACTCAGGGCATTTCTCTTCTGTAGGTTCAAACCAACTAACAAAATCACAATTAGGATAACTGCTACAACCATAAAATTTATTACCCTTCTTGCTTCTTTTTAAGAACACCTTATTACCACATTTAGGACAGGGGGCATTAATTTCTTCATTCATTTGCTTTGTATTTTTGCAATCAGGATAACCAGGACAGGCTAAGAAATCTCCAAACCTTCCGTGTTTTATTACCATATTCTTGCCGCATTTATCACAAAGGACATCTGATACTTTATCTTCAATAGTTATCTTAGCAATCTCTTTTTCCGCAAAATCTAATTCAATTTTAAAAGGTTTGAAAAAGTCATCTATTACTTTATTCCAGCCTTCTTTTCCTGCTTCTATATCATCTAACCTATTTTCCATTGATGCAGTGAATTCTATATCCACAATATCTTTGAAATAATCACATACAATATTATTTATTATTTCACCAAGTTCTGTGGGATTCAAGAATTTCTTTTCTCTTTCCACATACTTTCTATCTATGATTGTAGATATTGTTGGTGAATAGGTACTTGGTCTCCCTATTCCATTTTCTTCTAGTGTCTTAACTAGTAATGCTTCTGTAAATCTTGAAGGAGGTTGAGTGAAATGTTGTTTACCTATAACGCCGCTAGAAGTTAACTCTTCTAAAGCTTTAACCTCAGGAAAATGTATGTTTTCTTCTTCCCCTTCTAAATTATAATCATATACTTTCATAAACCCATCGAATTTTACAGAAGAACCATTAGCCTTTAAAGAATAATCTCCATTAATTACTTCTACGGATTTTGTATTCAGTATACATGAGGCCATCTGACTAGCCATATACCTATTCCATATAAGAGAGTAAAGTTTATATTGTTCATCCTTTAAACTCGTCTTTATTGAAGCTGGACTTAACTCTATATAGGTTGGTCTTATAGCTTCATGAGCATCTTGAATGTTTTTCTTACTTTTAAATATCCTTGTAGTCTCCGGAATATACTCAGATCCGAAAGTATCGCTTATATATTTCTTCGTTATATCCTGTGCTTCTGACGAAATTCTAACTGAGTCTGTTCTCATATAGGTTATTAAGCCTATGCTGCCGTGGCCAGTTATATCTATTCCTTCATATAGCTGCTGAGCTATAGACATAGTTCTCTTTGTAGAATAGTTTATTTTTTTATTTGCATCCTGTTGCAAGGTACTTGTAGTAAAAGGAGGAAGGGGATTCTTTGTTTTTACAGAAGCCTTCACTTGATTGACTACAAATTTTCCTGCCTTTAATTTATTTATTATTTTATCATTATCTTCACAAGACGCAATTTCAACTTTTTTACCCTTGTAAGAACTTAACTTTACAATAAAAGGCTTAATAGTATTGCTTTTCAGAAGAGAAGCCTCTATACTCCAATATTCTTTTTCTACAAAGGCATTTATTTCATGTTCTCTGTCACAAATGATCTTAAGCGCTACTGATTGGACTCGACCAGCACTAAGCCCCCACTTAACCTTTTTCCATAGAATTGGGCTAATTTCATAGCCTACCAGCCTATCTAGTATTCTCCTAGCTTGCTGTGCATCAACGGTACCACTATTAATTTTCCTTGGGTTTTTAATAGCAGTTTTTACCGCATTTTTTGTGATTTCATTGAATTCAATTCTGCATAGATCATCTTCATTTAAATTTAATACTTTAGCCAAATGCCAAGAGATTGCTTCCCCTTCTCTATCAGGGTCAGTAGCCAAATAAACTTTATCACATTTTTTAGCTGCCTTTCGTAACTTATCAAGCAAATCTCCCTTACCTCTTATGGTTATATATTTAGGCTGATAATTATTTTCTATATCAACCCCAAGTTGACTCTTAGGTAAATCTCTTACATGACCCATAGATGCTTCTACTTTGTAGGTAGGACCAAGATAACTTTTAATAGTCTTAGCCTTTGCTGGTGATTCTACAATCACAAGTTTATCACCCATCATATCCCCTCCAATTTATATTAATTAATAAATTAACTTTTTACATAATAATTTCCGGACAAGCAAATTACTTCTTTTTTAAGTTGCAATTCAAATAATACCCCATATAAATGTTTAATGTCAATATTAGTTATTCTTTTTAATTCATCAATATGTATTGGATTATAGGATATTAGTGATATTAAGTTATTTTCTTTTTCATCAAGCAATACAGTTTCCTTATTTTTACTAGGTATATTTGATCCTAATTTAAATAGTAAATCATCTATATCTGTAATAACTCCTGCACCATCTCTTATAAGCCTATTTGTTCCAAGACTTTCCTTATTTAATATAGAACCAGGCACCACATAAACCTCCTTATTTTGTTTTAGTGCAGAATCCACAGTGTTCAAGGTACCACTTTTTTCTCCTGCTTCTGTTACAACAATAAGACTACTAAGTCCACTAATTATCCTATTTCTTTGTGGGAAATTGTAAGCGAGTGGCATAGTACCTGGGAGGAATTCAGATAGAATCAAACCTCTCTGTCCGATTAAATCATAGAGCCTCCAATTTTCCTTTGGGTATATTATATCTATTCCACAGCCTAGTACTGCACAAGTATACCCATTTGAATCACAAGCAGTTTCATGTGCTATAGTATCAATACCTCTGGCAAGCCCGCTTATTATATTAATATTTTGTTTAACTAATTCTTTAGCTATGAGTCTTGTTACACTTTTGCCATAGATGGTAGAATTCCTAGCTCCAATTATTGCTACATTCTTATATAAATTTATTTTTGAAATATCACCCTTATAATATAAGAAACTTGGAGAATCTTCAAACTCTAGTAAGCTAGTAGGATAATTTTTATCCCCATAGATACATAAATTTGTTTTGCTTTTAAGGTAATTTTCTAATAGTTTGTTATAATCAATTTTTGTAGGCTCCATAGGGCCTTCAATAAATTTTATATCTTTCAAGTAATTTCTTATAGTATTTGTATCTTTGTGCGTATCAAGTAGCATTAACTTCTTTCTATTGGATAGTTTAAGAAAAGCAAACCATAGGTCATCTTCAAACATTATATAACTCCTTATATCAATATAATAAATAATTTTGTCTATAAGGGCATATTTTATACATACATTTTATATAAAGATAAGGTACAAGTAATTTTATTTTACTTGTACCTTATCTTGTGCGCCTACATAGGCACAACCTATTTTTTTAATCCTTTTAATCCTTGAGCATTTAAAGACAATAAGTTTGTGTCATAGGAAAAGGTAAGTTCTTTTTTTTCTCTGCTTTTCTTTAAGGCTAAGTGAATTAAATTATCCAGTAGGGTTACATATTTCATTGCACTTGCTTCCCATAAATAAAAAGCTAAAGAACCAGGTATTGAATTTATTTCATTAACATAAATTTTATTCGAATCATTATCTATTAGAAAATCTATTCTTATTACTCCAGAGCATCCTAGACTCTTAAAGGTTTCCTTTGATAAATCTTGTATTTTTGAAGAAACTTCCTCTGATATATCTGCAGGAATCCTTCTTTTGGCTCCACCCATACCCTTAGAACCACTGTTAATATATTTATCCTGATAGGTTAAAATATCATCGCTAGTTATTGGTTCCTCACATACTGAGGCATAGCTATCATCATAATCACCAAGAACAGAACAATTAATTTCCTTTAGATTCTTGATCATTTTTTCTACTAATATACGAAAAGAGAACTTTCTTGCTATGTCAACGGAGTCTATTAATTCTTCCTTATTATTAACTTTGGTAATACCAACGCTAGAGCCTATGTTTGAAGGTTTAACAATCATTGGATAACCTAAACTTTTTTCTAATTTTAATATAATATCGTCGCTATCTTTAGCCCATTCGCTTGAATAAAACCATGAAAATTCTACAACAGGAATTTTTGCCTCTTTTAATATACCTTTAGTAAATATTTTTTCCATGCCTACTGCAGAAGAAAGTATATCACAACCAACGTAAGGCAAATTAAGGGTCTCAAAATATCCTTGAAGAGAACCATCTTCCCCATTAGTTCCATGAATAATCGGGAAAGCAATATCTATGGTATCAATTATATTATTAGTAAATTTCCCTAGTTTCGAATTAATTACAACAACCTTCCCTTCTATATTGCCAAGTGTAACCTTTTTACATTTAGAAAGAAGGAGAGTTATATCCTTATAATTTTCTATCTGAAGTAACTCAGGGTTATTATAAAATTGACCATCCTTAGCTATATAAATTGGTACTACCTTATATTTTGTCTTATCTAGTTGTTCAATTGCCTGGAGCGCCGATATTACAGATACCTCATGCTCTACAGACCTACCACCAAAAAAAACTCCTACATTAATAAACATTAAAACACCTCATTCATTATAATCATCAGTCAAATCATTTTCGAGTAGAATCACACTATCCTTATCCCCAATTGACAAAGCCTTTTTAAATGCTTCCTGAAGGTTTGCTGCAACATATATTAAATCTTCACTAAAGGATGCTTCTTTTAGGCCTTCGAGTATTGGCAATGTTTGTTTTTTGCCTACTAAAATTACGTAGTCACAGGAACCAGCAGCTTCCACACCAAATTGCTTGTTTAATTCATATTCCTTTTCTCCCAGTTCTATCATTCCAGGGGTTAGTAATATCCTTTTAGAAGCCTTCATATATTTTAACACTTCTAGAGCCATTTTAGAACCTACAGGATTAGAATTATAAGCATCATCAATAATAGTTAACCCAATAGAATTTTTCTTTAGTTGTAATCTATGGGGTATTGGCTCTAAATCTTTTATAGATAAAACCATGGCTTCAAGGCTTACCCCCAGTTCAACCCCTGCACAAACTCCGGCAAGAATATTATATATATTATGCTCACCTAATAATTTTGTAGTAAAATTAGTTGAAATTTCTTTATATATAATATCAAAGGAAGTTCCTTTTGTTGATAATACAATATTATTTGCAAGGAAATCTAAGTTATCTGAATATATGCCATAAGATATATATTTTACTCCATTTTTACGTGGAAGTTTCTTTATATATTCATTATCCATATTAATTATACCAATACCACTATCAGGTAGTGACATCAATAGCTCATTTTTAGTACTCATTATATTTTCCATTGTTTTAAAATTTTCTAGATGCATTTCGCCAATGGAAGTTAGTATACCAATAGAGGGCCTTACAAGATCACATATTTCTTTTATATCACCTTTTTGTTTAGCACCCATTTCACAAATAAACATGTTGTTTGTGGGTTTTAAATATTGCCGGATAGTTCTAATAACACCTAAGGTAGTATTATAATTGCCAGGAGTCATAAGAACATCATATTTCTTTATAAGTATTTTACTTAATATATATTTAGTGCTGGTTTTACCGAAGCTACCAGTTATACCAATAACTTTCAAAAAAGGCATAGAACTTATTATTTTTCTAGCATCCCTATGATAATAATCTGTTATAAAATATTCTAATGGTTTATTAATTAGATTAGCTATTAAGACAAGAGTATAGGGATTTATCAATATTAAAAATAAAATCATAATAAATAAAATAAAATTAGTAGCAATAATTAATAAGTAGAAAATAGTAAAAATTAAAAAAATCAAAAAAGCTATAGTGAACAAAAGCCTTTTTATTCTTTGAGTATATACAAGCTTTTGTTTGATTTCATTGTTTTTATTTAAAAATATTGTCAACAATATAATCAGAATAAATAATATAAGGGACAACTTATTACTTATAAAAATTAAAGCAACAAAAGGTATAATAAATAAAAGATCTTTTAAACTGAAAACCTTTATTAAATTTCTTTTTAACCAATGTAGATATCGGGTATTCCTATTTGAATTTAATTGAAGCATATATATTTGTTTTTTAAGTCGAACACTTAGAGATAACAAATAAATCGCTAAGAATATTATAAGTAAATAATTAAACACCGCTTGCCTCCATATCTTTTTTAAGGAAATTGGTAATAATAATAATAAATTCGTTAGATTTTTCTAAGTAAGAAAAGTGACCTACATTTTTCAGTATAACAAGGCCTGCATCCGGTATTTTTTCTTCCATAATCTTACCATCACTGCAAGGCGTAATAGTATCGTTTTCTCCCCAAATTAAGAGAGTTGGAGCACTTAGCGTTTTTAAAAGTGGAGTTAAATCTTCATTAACTATGTTGACAAAGGACTTTTTCATTACTTCATTTAAGGCCTGGTAATCTGCTGAACCAGCCTTACCCCTATATTTAATTAAAATAGTTTTTGTATAGTTTTTAATAAAGGGGGCGGTTAGAATCCTTTTTACTAATTTATAAGAATATACCTTAAAGTAATATTTAATTGTCCTTTTAGGCTTTATACCAGCACTGTCTATTAAAATAAATTTTTTAACAGGAATTTTTTCAGCAAGCTTTATAGAAACTCTTCCTCCAAAGGAATGACCAAACAAAATTGGACTTTCTATATTTAAAGCTTTAAAAAACTTCAAGGTAAAATCTCTGTACCTATCCATATTCCAAGGCTCTGAAGGAAAATCACTTTCCCCAAAGCCAGGAAAATCAACACTTGTAACTCTAAAAGTTTTCTCTAAATAATCATGTAAAACTTCAAAATGTTTAATACTACAGCCCCAGCCATGTAAAAGCACAACATCTGAGCCAACACCTGATATTCTATAGTTTATTTTAAGATTATCTACAATTATAATCATAATTTACACCTACCTAACATCTACTTAGTATTATTATATGAAATGGAAAACAATAGTTCAAGTTTATATAGCCAAGTTACATCAATAATTATTATATGAAGCAGGAGGTTAAAATGATAAAAAATAAAAATGATTTAGGAAATATTGGAGAAGAATTAGCAAAAAAATACCTACTAAATATTGATTACAGCATAATTAGTACTAAATATCGGAGCAAATATGGTGAAATCGATATTGTAGCTAGAAAAGCTTATACCATAATTTTTGTGGAAGTTAAATTACGAAGCAATTTAAATTATGGATATCCTTGCGAAGCTGTAACAAAAACAAAAAGACAAAAAATATATAAAACAGCATTATTTTTTATTGCAAATAATTATAACATAAATGCTAATTATAGATTTGATGTTATAGAAGTCTATAGTAGCGAAAATAAATATACTATAAACCATTTAGAAAATGCTTTTTATTGACCCATTATACCCTTAATAAAGCTAGTTCTATGTATTGGAGAAGGACCATATTTTAAGAGGGCAATTATATGCTCTTTTGTTCCGTATCCAGCATTATGATCAAATCCATATTCAGGATATATAAGGCTCCATTTTTTCATGAGTTTATCTCTATAATCCTTTGCTATTATAGAAGCCGCAGCTATTGAAGCACTTTTTTCATCCCCTTTTATTAAATACTTATTTAATATATGAAAATTTTTAATAGGATATCCATCAGTTAAAACTAAATCCGGAACTATATCTAAATTATCGCAGGAGTTTTTAAAAACCTGCTGATTTGCATAGGTAAGTCCTTTTGTATCAATGGATATATTATCAATTTCTTCAATTTTAAAGGACATAGCCGTAGCCTTAATAATCAAAGAAAGCTCTTCTCTTCTTTTAAAGCTAAGCTTTTTTGAATCATTTAGGCCCATTATGTACTTCTTATTATATATAGGTAATATAACCGCAGCAGCAACAATTGGACCGGCTAGTGGGCCTCTACCAACTTCATCTATTCCTGCTAGATTTACTACTTCATAACTTATATCTAAATCGTACATGCTTATTACTCTTTCACATTCCTTATAGGCTTTCAATAATTTTTTTATTTCAGATTTGTTCTGGTCTTTCAAGAGATATCCTCCCTAACTTTCCAGCTCTGAATTCATCAATTAAGAGTCTAGATACTCTTTCAAAATCAACATTGCCTCCTAGCATAAGACAACCTCTTTTTTTAGCTATTTCTTCAAGTATGCTGGTATGTTCAGAGGGAAGGCTTTCCATATTATATCGCTGCATTATATTTTTAGCATAAAATACTGATAATTTTTCTAAAAGCTTAATAGCCAATTCTTGAATGTCCATTATTTCATCCTTTATTGCACCAGTCAAAGCCAGATTTACAGCTATATTCTGATCATGAAGCTTTGGATATAATATACCAGGAGTATCTAGAAGTTCCAGTCCTAGCTTAGTTTTTATCCATTGCCTGTTTTTTGTTACACCAGGTTTATTACCAGTTTTGGCAATACTACTTTGTGATATTTTGTTGATAAAAGAGGACTTCCCAACATTAGGTATACCTAGGATCATAGCTCTTGTAACAATTTTTACTAGACCCTTATTCTTTTGTCTTTGTATTTTCTCTTGCAGTAAAGTATCAATAGCTGGCTTAATTAATTTTAAACCCTCACCAGTAATTGAGTTTACTGGCAAGGCAATAACATTGCTATTTGAAAGAAATGTCACCCAATTCTTAGTAACCGTGCTTTCACTAAGATCCCATTTATTTAAAAGAATTATCTTTGCTTTATTTTCACTTATAGTATCAATTTCTGGATTGGCACTAGAAGTTATAATTCTAGCATCTCTTATTTCTATAATTACATCTACTGTTTTAACATATTCCTTTAATTCTCTTATGGCTTTAGCCATATGCCCAGGGAACCAATTTATTGCCATAGCTTAACCAACCTTTCCAAATGAAGTAAATGGGAATAATCTAAAAACTGCTCTTCCAAGAACCAATTTTAATGATACAAAGCCTACATCAGAAAATCTGCTATCTCGGCTGTTATTTCTATTGTCCCCTAAAACAAAAATAGTTCCCGCTGGGACTTTCACTCCATCCTTAAAATTATTGTCATTTGGACTAGCCATTTCTTCATATATATACCCTGTTTCTATTAATTGCTTATCATTAACATAGACCTTGTGATCTAATATTTTAACAGTTTCTCCTTCTGTTGCAATTACTCGTTTAATAAATTTTTGTGAGTTATCAGAAGGGTATTTAAATACAACAATATCACCAGTTTTTGGTTTTCTAAAATAATAAGTGACTTTTTCTAGTATGAGCCTATCTTTGTTCTTAAGGGTAGGTACCATAGAAGTGCCATCTACACTAACTGTCTGAAATATAAAGGTAATAATAAGCAAGGCCATAACAAGGGCAATAAATACTGATTTTACAAATTCAGCTAATTCTTTAACCAAAAACTTCACTTCCTTTACAATTTAAAAAAGGGACCTAAAGTCCCCTTAAATTATCTCTTTAACCTTTGCAGCTTTTCCAACTCTATCTCTAAGATAGAATAATTTTGCACGTCTAACCTTACCTTTTCTTACAACCTCAATTTTATCAATTATAGGCGAATTTAAAGGGAAAGTCCTTTCAACTCCAATATTATAAGCTACTCTTCTGACTGTGAAGGTTTCTCTAGTACCACCATTTTGTCTTTTAAGCACAGTTCCTTCAAATACCTGTACTCTTTCTCTAGTACCTTCTTTTATCTTAACGTGAACTTTAACAGTATCACCTACTCTAAAATTAGGCAAATCCTTTCTAATTTGTAACGCTTCAATTTCTCTTATTATATCTAACATGTGCATTCCTCCCTTTGTTAATTTAACGTTCATGCATAATATTATACACAGAGGACCGTTCGTAGTAGCACAGAAAACATTTTATCACAACTTATGCATTTATGCAATACTATTTAAGACGCTGAAATTCTATAGACTCTTCAATCAATTTTTTATCTTCTTTAGTTAGGGCAATCTTACTATATAAATCAGGCCTATTTGTATATGTATTATATAAGGAGTAGAGTCTCCTCCATTTCCTTATGCGTTCATGATGACCAGATAAAAGAACTTCTGGAACTTTTAGCTCTTCATAATTTTCTGGTCTTGTATATTGAGGATATTCAAGTAAGCCATTATAAAAGGATTCTTCAATAAAACTTTCTTCTGTTTTTAAAACGCCTGGAATCATCCTGCAAACAGAATCTATAATAGGAATACATGCCATTTCTCCACCAGTAAGTACAAAGTCTCCTAAAGATATTTCCATATCTATATATTTATAAACTCTTTCATCTATTCCCTCGTAATGACCACAGACAAAAATTAAATTATTTTCCATTGCTAAATCCTTAGCCATATTCTGATTAAAACTTTTACCTCTAGGTCCTAAAAAAATAATTTTTGGATCACAAGCTTCATTTTGTTTTTTTACATAATTAATCGAATCAATAATACATTGGGGTGACATTACCATACCTCGTCCCCCGCCATAAGGATAATCATCTACTTTTTTATGCTTATCAAGGGTAAAGTCTCTTATGTCATAGGTGTTTATTTCAATAATTTCTTTATTCATTGCTCTTCCAATAATACTGTGGTTAAAAATATTAAACATTTCAGGGAAAAGAGTTAGTATATTATATACTATTGCCATGATAGTAAAGGGGTTATAACTATTTCCTGCTTAATTATATCAATATTTTTTACAATACTTTTTAAGGCAGGAATCAATATTTCTACTTCATCTTTAACCACATATACATCATTACTACCTGTTTTAATAATATCTAATAATGTGCCTATAAATATACCTTCTTCATCAAATACTTTACATCCAACTAAGTCAGTAATAAAATGTCTATCTTCTGGTAGAATAATGGCATCACTTCTCTTAATATCCAAATATGAACTTTTAAGGTTTAATGCACTTTCAAGGTTATCTATACCATCTAGTTTTAAAATTACAGTTTCTGTTTGTATTTTACACCAGATTATATCTATTAAGGTACCGTTTATATATACATTTTTAAGCTTCCTAAATCGCTTAATATCATCAGTCAAAGGATAAACTTTGACCTCCCCTTTAAGGCCATGGGTATTAACTATTTGACCAACTGTTAAATACTCTGTCATAAATCCTCCTTGTATTCTTTATACTGCGCATAACAGTCATTTAGACTGTTAAGTTCCTTGTATTCCTAATACTGCGTATAACACAAAATAATTTAAAGTAGAAAAAAGGATTAGAGATAGCCCTAACCCTTAGATAATTTCTACTGTGACTCTTTTACTTTCTTTAATAGCAGCTGCCTTAACAACAGTTCTTATGGCTTTTGCTATTCTTCCTTGCTTACCTATCACTTTTCCCATATCCTCAGGGGCAACACTAAGCTCTAGAAGAATTGATTGTTCACTTGAAACTTCATTTACTTTAACCATAGCAGGATTATCTACTAATGATCTAGCAATAAGTTCAACTAATTCCTTCAATGATAACACCTCCAGGTACTACTTTGAAAGTTTTTCTGCTATTCCAGTTGTAACAAAAAGTTTCTTAACTCTATCAGAAGGTTGAGCACCATTCTTAACCCAGCTAATTGCCTTTTCTTCATCAATTTTAACGATTGATGGGTCTGTTAAAGGATTATAGTATCCTATTTCTTCAATAAATCTTCCGTCTCTTGGAGCTCTAGAATCTGCAACTACTATTCTGTAAAAAGGAGCTTTCTTAGAACCCATTCTTTTTAGTCTTATCTTTACTGCCATTTTATCACCTCCTTCATAGAGTGTATAAAATACACTCTATTTTTCAAACACTTTATATTACATGAAAGGAAATTTCCCTAACATACCTTTTTTCATACCTTTAGGTAAACCTCCACCCATCTGTTTCATCATTTTTTTTGTTTGCTCAAATTGTTTAAGTAAAATATTTATATCTTGAATTGTGGTTCCTGAACCACTTGTAATTCTTTTTTTCCTAGAAGGAGAACTTGAAATCAGCTGTGGATTTCTTCTTTCTTTTTTAGTCATGGATTGTATAATAACTCCCATTTTAGCAAGATCTTTTTCCCCACGGCTTAAATCTACGCCTTGAAGTTGTTTACTCATACCTGGCATCATTTCTAATAAACCAGATAAGGGACCTAGCTTCTTCATTTGATTCATCATAGTTAGATAATCCTCAAGGTTAAAATCCTGACTAAGCATTTTTTCCCCAAGCTTTTGTGCTTCGTCTTCATCAAAGGCTGACTGTGCCTTTTCTATTAAAGATAATACATCTCCCATGCCTAAAATTCTGGAAGCCATTCTATCAGGATAAAAGACCTCTAAATCATTCATCTTTTCTCCAACTGACGCAAACTTAATTGGTTTTCCAGAAATAGATCTTATAGATAATGCAGCTCCACCTCTTGTATCCCCATCTAGCTTTGTGAGTACCACCCCTGTAATATCTAATAAGTCATTAAAGGACTTAGCCACATTAACAGCATCTTGACCCGTCATTGAATCTACCACAAGTAAAATTTCATCTGGAATTAAAGCTTCTTTTATATCCTTTAGTTCCTTCATTAAATCTTCATCAATATGAAGTCTACCAGCAGTATCAATAATTAAAACATCGCAACCATTCTTTTTTGCATTTTCCTTTGCAGCTTTTGAAATATCAATAGGGCTTACTGTATCTCCCATAGAAAATACAGGAACATCTATTTGCTTTCCAAGAACCTCCAGTTGCTTAATTGCTGCTGGTCTATAAATATCAGCGGCTACAAGCATTGGCTTTTTATTCTTTTTTCTTAGATCTAGTGCTAATTTTGAAGCCATGGTGGTCTTACCTGCACCTTGCAGCCCTACCAACATTATTATTGTAAAACCTTTTGGCGAAAAATTCAATTTACTTTCTTCTTTTCCCATTAGCTCAGTTAACTCTTCATTAACAATTTTAATAACTTGCTGTCCTGGAGTCAGGCTTTGCATTACGCCCTCACCCATACTTTTTTCGCTTACCTTAGCAATAAAATCCTTAACTACCTTAAAATTAACGTCTGCTTCAAGTAATGCTAGTTTTACTTCCCGCATAGCTTCTTTAATATCTTTTTCTGAAAGCTTACCTTTCCCTTTTAGCTTCTTTATCGCAATTTGCAATTTATTTGCTAAACCTTCAAATACCATGCTTTACCTCCTAGCTCATATTATTAATATTATTTATTAATATATCAATTTGCTGATAACTATATGTTTCTTTCAATGTATATAATAAATCAAGCAGGTTTTTCTTTTCAAGTTCCTGTAAAGTATTCTTTTTATAGAGCTCTAATTTTTTTTCGTAGTTTGACAATTGAAGACTACACTTTTTTATAGTATCAAAAATTGCCTGACGGCTGGTTTCATTAATTTCAGCTATTTCAGCTAAGGAGAAATCCTGATTAAAGTATAAATCCATAACTTTATTCTGTTTCTCAGTAAGGAGTACACCATAATATTCTAATAAAATAGACATTAATACTCTTTCATCCATAATTACTACCAACTCCATTATTATTATATCAGAATATAGAAGGCTGTCAAGTAGTATTACTTAACAGCCGAATAATGCTTCTATAAAATTTTCAGAATTAAATTCCTGTAGATCCTCGATACCTTCTCCAATACCAATATATCTCACAGGTAAATTTAAAGTGTTCTTAATAGATAAAACTACTCCACCCTTTGCTGTACCATCTAATTTTGTTAAAATAAGTCCATCTATGGTGCAGACCTCCATAAATTGTTTTGCTTGAGCCAAGCCGTTTTGTCCAGTAGTTGCATCAAGTACAAGATAGGTTTCTTTAGAGAAGCCTACCCCTTCTCTTTCTATGATTCTATTTATTTTCCCTAATTCATTCATCAAATTCTTCTTATTATGAAGCCTACCTGCAGTATCACAGATCAAATAATCAGCTTTTCTAACCTTTGCAGTAGCTACCGCATCAAAGACCACTGCTGCTGGGTCAGAGCCTTCCTGTTGCTTAATTATATCAACATTCGCTCTTCGACACCATACTTCAAGTTGATCTATTGCAGCTGCCCTAAAGGTATCAGCTGCTGCAACCATTACTTTTTTATTTAAATTCTTATAGTTCCATGCTAGTTTGCCGATGGAGGTGGTTTTACCTACTCCATTTACACCGATGACAAGTATGATTTTTGGCGTATTTGTCGCATTATTTGGTTCTACATGCAGCATATCCTTTAATATTAATTTTAAGCAGGTATAAACTTCTGAGACTTCCTTTATTTTTTCTTTCTTTATTCTTTCTTTTAATTTTACTAGTATCAATTCTGTTGTATCATATCCTATATCAGACGTAATTAATATTTCTTCTAGCTCATCAAAAAAGTTTTCATCTATTTCTTTAGAAATTCTAAGAAGCTCCATTATTTTATCGGTAAAAGAGCCTTTTGTTTTAGAAAGGCCACTTTTTAATTTTTCAAAAAAGTTAAGCATGACACACCTCCATTATAAATTTTTAAAGTCAACTGAAACTATTTTTGAAACTCCCTTTTCTTCCATTGTCACACCATATAATACATTACAGGATTCCATAGTCCCTTTTCTATGCGTTATTACAATAAATTGAACCTTATTTGTAAATCTTCTTAGAAACTCTGAATATCTATATACATTAGCATCATCTAAAGCAGCTTCTATTTCATCCAATATACAAAAAGGAGTTGGTTTCATTTTTAAAATTGCGAAGAGTAAGGCTATGGCGGATAATACCTTTTCCCCTCCAGACAATAGATTTATATTTTGCAGTTTCTTCCCAGGTGGCTCCACATTTATATCAATGCTCGAGGTTAACAAATCCCCCTCACATATTAAATCAGCACTACCACCTTTGAAAAGTTCCTTAAAGGTTTCATTGAAATATTCCTTTAGCTTTAGGAAGTTTTCATTAAAAACCATTTTCATTTTGTTATTCAATTCCTTAATGACAGACATTAATTGATCTTTAGCTGTAGTCAAATCTAACTGCTGTTCACTTAAAAAATTGTATTTTTCTAGTGTACTTTTATATTCTTCGATAGAACCTAAATTCACTGTTCCCAGCGCTGTAATAGAAGATTTTAATTCCGAAATTTCTTTTTTATGAACCTCAATATTTTCTATTTTAGTTTTGAAATTTAAGCCTTCCGCATAGGTTATTTTAAATTCTTCATTTAACCTTTGAAGTAGTCCATCCTTTTCTGTATCAAATTTTGCTAACTGCAGTTCTAGTCGATGGAATTCATCTTCTTTCTTACTTAAAATTATTATATCTTCCTCAAGTGTGCTCGATAGCTTTTTTATATCCTCTTTATGAGCTAGCCTTTCTATTTCCTTACCCTGAAAATCTAGTTCAAATTTATTTATTTTTCCTTGTAGTTTTTCTAAACTTTTATTATACTCCCCTATTTCTAGTAAATATTCTTCTTTTTTATTTCTTTCACCTAAAATAGTTTCATTAGTTTTCAATTTAGATAAGCTTAAAGAACCTCTATCAATTTCAAATCTATCCAAGTCTTTTTGCGTCCCTAGAACAATTTCATCCATGGAAGCTTTTTCAATTTTCAAAGCCAAGATGCTTTCGCTCAAATTTTTTATTATAGAATCTTTATCTTCTATCTTCTTCTCTATTTGCAGAACCTTAATAGAAAAATCTTCTTTTTTATTAATTAAATCGGATATTAAGGTATCGGTATCTACCATCTCTTCCGACTTCCGATCTAAATTATCTTGCAATATACTAAGTTCATCTGTGGCTATTTTTAAATTCTGCTTAAGTTTTTCACTATCTGAATCCATAGCTGATATTTTACCATTTAGTTTGGTATTTTCTATAGCATATCGGTGTATTTTTTCTCCTTCTTCATTGCAGCTATTTTCTAGCTCTTTTAGCTTTGAATTAAATAACTGAATTTTAGCTGCAAGCTTATCTAATTCCAACTTTAGAGAAATAATTTTTTCTTCAAGTTCAGATATTTCTCTTTTCCGCCCAATGATGCTAGTAGTTTTATAGTTATTGCTTCCTCCAGTTAAAGATCCTCCCACATTAATAACTTCTCCAGCTAAGCTTATAATTTTGAATCTAAAACCAACCTTTTTTGCTATAGCAAGCCCTGTGGCCATGTCTTTAACAATTAAGGTTCTTCCCAGCAAAAAATTGATAGGACCTAAAAACTTTTTATCATATTCTATGAGTTCACTGGCAATACCTATATATCCGGGAATCTGGGAGCATTCCTTTATATCATTAAGTTTATTACCCTTAACTGTGTTTAAAGGTAAAAAGGTAGCTCTTCCTAAATTGTTTTTCTTTAAATATTCAATCATAACTTTTGCTATGTCATCATCATCGGTTATAATATCTGAGATTGCGCCACCTAAAGCTATTTCAATGGCAGTTTCTAAATCTTTGTTTATTGATATAATCTGTCCTAATATATAGTATTTACCTTTAAGTTTAAGTTTATTATTTTCTACATCTTTTATTAATAATTTTACGGCTCTATTGTACCCTTCAAATTGCATATCCATATTTTTAAGCATTGAATGATTTGCTTCTAATTTATGTAAAGTACCAGTTTCTTTTTTTAATTCATCATCTAATCCTCTTAATTTTAAATTGGAATGCTCAATGTTTTGTCTTTTAAGTCTTATACTTTCTTCTAAGGAGTTAACCTTCGTATTAATAACTTGAACTTCTTTTAAAATAATATTTTTACTGCTATTATTTACACTCATAGAGTTATTATAGCTTTCACAGGAAAAACTTATTTCCTCTATTCTATTATTAATTGTTAAACTATCGTTTTTAATTAGTAAAGTATCATTTTTGAATTTAATAATTTGATTATCAATGTCAAATTGGTCCTCTTGAAGATTTTTCATTAATCTTCTTTCTTCAAAGTGAGAAGAACTTATTTTATTTGTATCCTCAGTATTTCCTTTTATACTTTCTTCAATTCCTTGTTGTTTTAATAAATTTCGCTCTTGAAGCATCATATGTTTTTCTAAATCTGCATTGACCTCCCCTAGCCTCTTTTCAATATCCAACCTATTATTTTCATAAAGCTTATATAAGCTCTCCGAGTTTTCTAATTTTTCTTTTGATAGATTAATTTTGTTTTGTATTTCTTGATACTCAGTCTTCTTATCAAAGTTATCCTGCTTATCTAATGAGATTTTATTTTCAACCTTTTCTAGTTCCTCTTCTAATTCATGAATATTTATTTTTATAGTTTCTCTATCTTTACATAATTTATCAATTATTATTTTCGAAGAAGAACTTTCAGATCCGATTTCGTTTAATCTTTTACTTAATTTATCAATACTATTAACAATTAAGCTTATCTCTTTTCCTTCCAGTTCTTTAGCAACTAAAATAAACTTATCTGCTTTTTCAGAGTCAATTCTAAGAGGCTCTAATCTTTCTTCATAGGTACTGATTATATCCCTTAGCCTAGTTACATTATCTTCCGTATGTTGAAGTCTTCTTTCTGCTTCCTCTTTTCGGCTCCTATATTTAACTATACCTGCGGCTTCTTCAAGCAAATTTCTTTTATCTTCAGGCTTGCCACTTAATATAGCTTCAATTTTACCTTGTCCAATTATTGAATAGCCTTCTTTACCAATCCCTGTATCCATAAATAATTCTTGAACATCTTTTAATCGGCATTGTACATTATTTATTAAATACTCACTATCTCCAGATCTATATAATCTTCTAGATATGGTAACATCATTATAATCAACTGGTAGCCAAGAGGTACTATTATCTAAAGTAATAGAAACCTGAGCTAGTCCCACAGGTTTTCTAAATTGAGTTCCAGAAAAAATTACATCTTCCATTTTTCCACCACGAAGGCTCTTGATACTTTGCTCTCCTAGAACCCATCGCACCGCATCTGAAACATTACTTTTACCACTTCCATTAGGACCAACAATTGCAGTAATTCCTTTTTTAAATTGTATTTCTGTTTTATCTGCAAAGGACTTAAAGCCTTTTATTTCAAGAGATTTTAAAAACATGACCTATACCTCACTTTATAAAACTGACAATAAAAGTAGTAAAAAGGCTTAAAATAAATATTATTACAATTAGATAAGTTACCATATTAACAAATTTAGTTTTCCTGCTTTTGATTTCATACTTTTTCATTTTTCCACCTCCAAGTCATTAAAGGGCTGAATTATATAGGATTCTTTACTTTTAAGTTGTAAAGCTCCTCTACTTATGTTTATATCCTGTATAACTTTAATATTTAATTTGGGAAATTTCAATTCTAACTTAGTAAAATACTCTTTCCCATTAGAATAGAGCTTAGATACATCCTTTGGATTTATATATAATGAAGCATCCCCAACAATTCCCTTTGAAATAATTACCGAAGCTAAGGCATCATTATAAATTGATCCTTCCACAAGTTCTCTAAAAGAAGGATGGAAAGGGCCTCCCACAATTTCCTTACCAATATTTATTTCTTCCGTGGTTTGCAGGCCTAATCTTATTACGGTTATATTGCTTTTATAAAACATAATATAAATTATTCTAGTTATTGTAATAGCTTCCTCTAAAGTATAAGGAACAAATAAACCTTTTAAATAAAGCTTTTGAAGAGGTGTCCCTTTAATAATTAGAGTTGGATAAATTCTAACAAAATCAGGTTTTAGAGTTATGAGTTCTCGAGTTGTAGCTATGTCTTTATCAATATTATCATATGGAAGACCTATCATCATCTGAAGTCCTAAGACAAAGTCTTCATCTTTTATGAGCTTTGAAGCAGCAATTACGCAGGAGGTGTCATGACCCCTACCAGATGCTTCTAGCACACTATTATCCATGGATTGAACCCCTAGCTCTATAATATCCACTGAATATTCTTTTAAATAATTTAATATATATTTATTAATATAATCTGGTCTTGTAGATAACCTTATATATTTTATTAAACCTTTATTTTTATAAGCTAAAGCCACTGACAATAATTCTTTTTGAAGTGCTTCATCTATAGCAGTGAAGGTTCCTCCGAAAAAAGATATTTCCACCTCCCTATTTACTAAGGGGATGGTACTTAAGTGTGACTTGACGATTTTATCTATATAATCTTTATTTATTACTTCTTTAGTGGAGTTTTCTCTATCTTCTCCAGTAATACTACTTTGATTGCAAAAAACACAATCATGGGGGCAACCATAATGTGGTACAAATATAGGGATTATATAGTGTTTAACTTCTTTCATCAATTTCTTTTCCTTCTAAAGCATTTTTGGCAGCAGCTTGTTCAGCTTCTTTTTTGCTAAAACCATAGCCAGAACCAAATAAATTTGTGTCAATATATACTTCCATATAAAATTTGCGTTTGTGTGGAGGACCATCGAATTTACTTATTTTATATTCAATACTAACAGGTCCTTTCTTTTGAAGAAGCTCCTGCAATTTTGTTTTATAATCTAAAACTACGCCACTATTTTCAGTGCTTTTTATAAAATCAATAAAGTTCTTATCAATAAAATCTTTTGCAACAGAAAATCCTTTATCAATATAAACTGCAGCAATAATAGATTCAACACAATCAGCTAAAATTGATACTCTATGTCTTCCACCAGTTAACTCTTCCCCTTTACTTAATAACAGGAAATTACCCAGTTTCCATTTCATAGCTATTTCATATAAGGAATTTTCACAAACTATGAGGGCTCTAAGCCTTGTTAATTCTCCTTCACTTTTTTGTGGGAAATTTATGTATAAATAGTCTGAAACAGATAATTGTAAAACTGAATCTCCTAAAAACTCTAATCTTTCATAATACTCTAAACTATTTTTTTGTTTAGCATAAGAGCTATGAGTTATTGCTTTAACTAGTAAACTCTTATCTATAAAGCTTAAATCAATTAAAGCTTCCAATTCGGATGTTTTAAAATTATATGATAATTTCATATCTTCTCCTTATTGCTGTAATCCATTCTTCAATCTATTAATGGATATAAACTCAAGAATATATTATACAAGAATTGCTATATTATAAATTAAAGCCCCGCGATTAACGGGACTTTAAGCTTTATTCCTCACTATGAGCTCTTATGTAATCTACAATATCTCCTACGATTGATATCTTTTCAGCGTCTTCGTCAGGGATTTCCATATCGAACTCTTCTTCTAATGCCATTATTAATTCTACTATATCTAAAGAATCTGCACCCAAGTCATCTACGAAAGATGATTCCATTGTTATTTCATCTGCCTCCAGCCCAAGCTGTTCAGCAATAATTCCTTTAATTTTGTCAAATACCATTTTTTCACCTCCTGAATAAATCTCTATAAAAATAATAGTACATAAATGCTATCCAAGTCAATATCAATGAATCAATTATAATTATTTATTTTTATTAAATAATTTCTTCTTCGATAAAACTTGTTTCTTTACTTATTTTTTCTACTACCTTATTATCATAAAAAGTAATGGCCTGTTTTATCGCATTCATAATAGCTTTACTATCTGAACTGCCATGGGCCTTAATACATATGCCATTCACTCCAAGAAAAGCAGCCCCACCATATTCTTTATAATCAAATCTTTTTTTGATGTTCTTAAATACTGGTTTTAATAACAAACCACCTATTTTAGTAATAAGAGAACTCATTATATTTTCCTTTAAGATATCAAAAATAGTTTCTACTGCACCCTCAAAAGTTTTAAGCACTGTATTTCCTACAAAACCATCACTAACTAAAACCTGTATATCACCTTTAAGAATATCTCTGGGCTCAATATTCCCAGAAAAATTTAAATTTGATGCTTTTAATAGTTTGTAAGCTGCCTTGGTAAGCTCATTACCCTTTTCTTCTTCAGAACCTATGTTAATAAGGCCAATTGAAGGATTTTGATAATTTAATACATTTTCAAAATACACCTTACCCATTTGAGCGAACTGAAGTAAATTTATAGGCTTGCATTCTGCATTAGCTCCAACATCAATAAGCATAAAAGGCCCGTTTTTGCCTGGCAGAATGGGAGCTAGAGCAGGCCTATCTATGCCTTTAATTCTACCTATAATCAGTGCAGAACCCGCTAAAAATGCTCCAGTGCTTCCAGCGGATATAACAGCATCCGCCTTCTTATCTTTAACTAGTTCTATTGCAACTCTAAGGCTAGAATCCTTCTTTTTCCTTATAGCTATCACTGGATGTTCATTAAATTCTATTACTTCCTCGGCATTTAGTACTTGTATTTTTGACTTATCATATGTATATTTATTTAGTTCCTCATGTAGAAGCTTTTCTTTACCAACAATGATAACTTGCAAATCATTATTTTCAATTGCCTTTATAACTCCTTCAACAATACTGGCCGGTGAATTGTCACCACCCATTCCATCCACTGCTAGGATCATATTAAGGATTCACTTCCTTCCTTTTTTCTATAACAAATATTCTCATATAAGTATAAAGCAATAGAATTTTAAAATCAATAAAATAAAATTAGAAGTAATAATATTACTTCTAATTTGACTCCGTTATATTCTATTAGTTAGCTTTTTCAATAGCCATTACTTCCTTACCATCGTAAAAACCGCAGCCTTTACATACCCTGTGAGAAAGTTTCATTTCATGACATTGTGGACATTCAACTATACCTGGAAGTCCAAGTTTATAAGTTTGAGCTCTTCTTGAATCTCTTCTTGATTTGGAAAATCTTCTAGTGGGATTACCCATAATAACACCTCCTTAATTTTTAGCAAACAAATCCTTTAGCCTATCCATTCTAGGGTCAATATCAGAAGTTTCACACTCACAGCTTTTAAGGTTTAAATTCATTCCACATTTTTGACATAAACCATTGCAATCTTGCTTGCAAAGCTTTTGAATAGGAAGCGTAACTATTATTGCATCTTCCATTAACTTGGATATATTAATACTACTTTCCTGAAGTAATATTAAATCGTCCATTTGATTTGTAGTTCCTTCATTGGTTTTCTTAGAGTAAACAGCCTTATTTAAAGTAAATTTTTCTATGATTGGAATTTCCAATAAGAATTTATACTCCTCTAAGCATCTGACACAAGTAAGAATAATCTCAGTCTTTAAATTAGCATCCAAAAAAACAATGTTTTCTTGAACATATAATTTGCCCTTTATAAGTACATCTGAAGCAAATTTGATTAACTCTCCCTCAAATTCAATAGAATCTTGAGTTAAAGCTAAATCAATGTCCTTTGACTGACCTTTTTTATCTACGATATCAGATATATCAATTTTCATTAAATCACCCTCTACTTTAGCCACTATTAATTATATAAAGGAGCTTATTAAAAGTCAAGTTCTAATTTAAATAATATTCTTTTATTGTTACAGTTCAGATGTGTTCATTATAAAATCTGTAATATTTTATTATACTAGTCGAAAAAATACTCCTATTAAATATTTGATTATTTTTGAGAAAACCTTTAAAATAAAAACAGATTAAACTAGCCCAAATCAACGGT
>DATCIH010000003.1:0-3939 GCA_036507955.1 Clostridiaceae bacterium
GCCCTTTAAGTCTTTGTATGTTAACTCTCGGTTTATAGTTTTCTTTTGCTTTATAGCTCTCTTATTATAGGTTTTACCATCATAATCACTATTATATTTGGTAATAGCCCCTTGAAAGTCTAATTGTAGATTTGCAAAGGCTAATCTAATGATTAGCAAGAGCCAAGCTATCAATTTCCTTCATGTATTCGTAATCCTTTTTGATAATAGCTGGAGTGGGAAATTCAATAGACTTATAATCGATTTTTCCAGTTACAAAGTTTAGTTGTTCTAACTGGGTATATAACAAATCAACATAGATATTGTACATTTTCCTGCAGCATCCAAAAGCTTTTTCTAAATATATCATCTGAGCTTTGTTTGGCTTTAGCCTATATTTATACCCCTTACTTTTTTTAAGCATTGATTTTCACCTTCTTTTGCACATAACTATATTATTAACATTAGTATGTGCAATTTCAGCAAAAATAAACATATGTTTTTCTTTTTTTAGGTATCGAACCTAAGAAAAGAAAGTGCTATTCATCCACTACCTAAAGAGGATGGTGGAATTGCGCACATTTAGTTAAAAATTGGTGAAACTGAAATATATATTGAAAATAAATGGGGATATACAAGCTTTATGCTAGTAAGTTCCCATTTCCTGGTAAATATATCATAAATATATGAAAACTGGATTATAATAACACTTTAAGATTTTTATGATTCTTTATTATACATTACTAAATCAAGCAAATCTAATATAATGCCAGCTTTACGAAGAAAATCTAAGCCTATCAACCCATTAACTCTTTCATTTGGATCTATTTCACCAAAGTCAATTTTAAAATCTACTAAGTCTTCTTATGCCTATTTGCTTTACTAATTCAATTATAAGTTGTTCGTTTTTTGTACTATAAATTAATTGATCTGATTTACATTTTACAAATTCTTTCATAGCTTCTTTTCCATCAGAGATTGCCTTTACAACTGCAACTTCATCTACATATTCTTTGTTATCCTCTTTTTGAAATTCAATAACTTCAAATTTTACAAATTGGTTTGGATACAATTCTCTGACTTCTTTCTAGGTCATTTTAAATCACTCCTCTTTGAGTTCATAAATTCACTTTTTGCATTATTGCATAACTTTTATGTCAGGACGATTTATTGACAAGTAATATACCAATCACCACTCTCTACCTGGGTCATCAGCCATCATATTAACAGTACCTTTGGGATATAGCACAGAATAGTGATCCATATATTGATTATCACTACTAGCTACAGCCTCAGGAAATACGAATAATAACTTATAGTCTTCACCTGCAAGGTAACCAATAATTTCTTCACCATTGACTTTAACATCATAAGGTGGAGTTCCTAAATAGTCCTTTATACTTGACAGAGAGATTTCTCCTAAAGTTTTACCCATTAATCTAACTTCAAATATTTGCATACCTTTGTTGAAACCAAAAACAACATTCTTTTTTGAATAAGTAGCATAAGTTCCTTTTGCTGCAGCTACCCATTCAGTTTTATCAGGTTTACCCCATTTTTTCTCCACATCTTCAGTAACTGTAGTATTAACAGGAAATTCACAGTTAACTATCTTTCCTTCCTTAGCTAGCTCAAGGATATTGGATAGAATTGATTTCTGCGAGTCCTCTAACACATGGGAGGCATTACTTCCATTGTTGTCAATAGTATTCTTATTATCATTATTCTTATTATTATTTTGAGGGCTAGTATTGGAGCAGCCCATCATTAGTGACAGAGATAGAAACAAAATAGTACATTTAATCAATGCATTCTTTAATGAATATTCCATAATTATAACACCTCTATATAAGTGAATATCTAACTTACCTTTGTTCCTCGTCTTATTACCTCAGCAGCTACTGTATAATGATCATCTGAAATTTGTAGGTGCTCTATAACCTTGCCATTTTGAATAGTGTCTTTAAAAGCCCTTACCTTATATCCAATCAAAGGGAATTGCTCCTGAATATCTACACCAACCAGCAAGGTTGGATCCTCTATGTATACAATTGGACCAGGCGCAACTGCTGCATAGACCTCGTTAACCAAATTATATGTTCTACTTGTTAAACTTGAGTTAGAATAAATATTAAAAGTTAGTATCTTATTTCTCACAATACTTTCAATATAGATTGGATATGCTAAAGTATTAGTAAATTTATAGTCTAAATTACCCCAATCTACTGTAGCATCCATTCCAAGCGGTATATAGGCGGATGGTATGGAATGATTATTTCTCTCAGTAGATTTAATATTTGCCCTAATGACTGTGTTGTACAAAGAAGTTGACACCTGACATATTCCACCACCATAATCTATACCAACTTTGGTACCAATATCAACAGGGGCAGGCTGATAACCTTTCGCGGCAGTTCTTTGACCAACTTTACCATTGAAGCTAAAACTCTCTCCTGGCATTATAAGGGTTCCATTTATACTTGTTGTAGCAAGCGTTATATTAGTAGATCTACCGTAAGAAGAGGTAGAAAAATTAGAAGAAAAGGTTGAGATCTTTGTGTCGATAGTTTTAAGCTTTTCCTCGGTTATATTTGCTATAACAGGTGCAATCTGTGCTTCCACAATTATATCTGGAGCTGCTATATCTCCATTTATTTTACTTGAGATTTCCTTTTCTAGGTTAGCATCTACTAGTTTAGACCCTTTAATATCTGGAATAATATTAAATTTAGTGCCTATTAAAGAAATACTTCCTTCTTTAGAAGCTGTACCAATTTCCTTTTTCATTGTGGATATTAGTTCAGTAATTGGCTTTGTGTCGTATATGAATTTCAAATTGAGAACCTTGCTTATAGGTTTCTTAATTAATTTATATTTTTCATATACTGATAAGTTCTTACCGTAATCAATAGCCTCTCCTACAACCTCATCAATATTATATCTCGCATTTATTTTAGAATAATCCAATGTGTATGTTTTCAGCGGTGTTTTAACAGTTATATTTTTCTTTAGTATAGCATCTCCATATTTTTTAGTTATCATACCTTTAGCTTCCAGAAGCGTTTTTCCAGATATATCTACTTGTCCAACCTTAACTCCTGGGTATACAAGGCCGGCCCATTGTTTTGTATTATTATAAACATAGAAATAAAGAGCACTTACCACACCAATGGCAACTAACAATAGTACTAATATTATTATTATAACTTTTTTTTTCATAACTTTATGTAATCCCCCATTTTCATTAGACTTTCCATTAGATAATTTATTCAAAGCTAGTAACTGATTTATGAAAATATTCCATTAAGAAATAAATAAACGCAGTTACAGCTATTTGTCCTATCGTATTAAATTACTAGAATAACATTTAGTATTTCCACTTTCATTGTTTGTTATTTCTAATAATAAAATTATATCATACTTATAACTAAAAGTACCCAAAAGGTTGATTTATAAAGTTAATAATAACCAAAAAGTAATTATAAGAAAATATTGATTTAGTACGAATATATGTTTTATATTATGCAAATACTATAAGTATAAATTCACGAGGAGGTAACATATTAGAACTGTTAAAAAGTCTAAGAACATGATAAGATAGATTAACTAATTGTTATTAGATTACAAATGTTATTGAGAAGATTAATAGAAATAGCAGTCTTAAGTAGGAACAGGTAAATGTATGGAACTTCAAATAGCTGATAAAAATAATAACAAATAGTAATAGTCCATAACCTTTAGGGTTATTACTAAACGATTTGATGTTCTCAAGTCTAAGTGAATGTAGGGTTATGAAAATAATCTAGCATGATGAACTATGATTATATAAATGCTAAAGACATACCTTCAAATGTATTCATCAGTTTGAAGCTCTATGAATATTGAGGATGACCGACTACTAGGTTATGTAGTCAAACACCAAAAGTATATGTGCATTATATTGTCATTGACAAGAAGAAA
>DATCIH010000004.1:0-3358 GCA_036507955.1 Clostridiaceae bacterium
GCATTATTGAAACCGCTAAACAAAATCAGTTGAATCCACTATTATATTTAACATATTTATTTGAGAAGCTACCTAATATAGATACTAAGGATATACAAATACTAGATGCTCTGCTTCCCTGGTCTAAGGATTTACCGGAAAGTTGCAGAAAGCCACTAAAAAAATAATGTCATAGCCCTCATTCTTAAGTTAAGGTGGGGGCTATTTGACGCTTACCTTCAAGGAGTTCATTTCTATTGATCTCATATTCTCCATTAATCAATCCTTCAATATTCTTTAACCCTACATTTCTACTAAATTCCAATGCGTCACTAAATTTTTTGGCATTAATATTAAAGCTATTAAACTCATCCTTTAATACATTGTAAAGTTTTTTCTGAAAATCAAGATCATTTTGTGATTTAGTTATAATATCATCCGTAGTAATTAAATTATCTTTAATAATAAATGAAATACTTCCAATTTGATTATCCCCACTATACTCTTTCACCTTACCAAGGCTATCATTACTAATCACAAAAAATACAACTTTATTCAACACTGAGTATTTCTTATCCTTTGAATCTCGTATCTTTTCCAATGTCGCTTTTATTTTTGCCGGTACATCTTTCACTGTACTTACCTGAATTAAAAGTTCCCTATTGTCTGATATCAAATCTACATATGGATAAGTTGCAGTCTCAACATTTAGATTGCTAAATTTCTGCCCAAACCATAAATTACAAACTTCTATAGCAAATAACTCGAACATTTTTGCCGCATCAAATAGTCCGTTTTGATTTGCCATTTTGATTTTTTCTTTATATGCAGACATATATTCAATTATAAAACACATTCTTTCGTTTGAATTCAACATATATTTGATGCTCCTTATCTGTTAATTTAATATTATAATCTGGTATTCTTCTATATTATCATTCACCACCACTTTTTCATACACATTCCAAATTAAGGAGTCAGCCATAAGTCGAATCCCATCACCTCAATTAAACATCCTCATTGCTTCCACATATCCCTGCAATCCATCAGGTTTCAATGCAAACTCTACATTGCTTGCAAGTTCATACATTGCAAGTCTTACCAAATAACCTTCATCTTCTGGATTTTCATGAAATACTTGTTCTTCTGCTTTCTCACATTCAATTACAAGATCTTTACCCTCCTTCCTATTTTAACTTTATATCCTATGTTTCCTTCTTTATCTCTAATCTTAAATAAAGAGTTCTTTCCTTTACTACCATTTGAGACTGTAAAATAAGGAACTGCATCTTCAAGTTCATAAACTCGATATATTTGAATATAACCCTCTTCTCTACCCTTAAAAAGCTCCATTGTCGCAGAAGGATTCCACATTGCAAAACTTTTTGTACTAATCTTTTCAAACAATTGCAGACTTGATCTTATTTTCATTTGAGATTCAAGATATGCAATATAATTAAGGCCGACATCATAAATATTCTCCTGCACAAACTTCCCAATTTCCGAAACTGATAGTTTACTAATAGCTTCTATTTCTCCTCTCCAACTTACTCCATATTCAACACCATCTTTACCATAATTTCTTAAGGTACATCCCTCTTTGCATATAAGATAAACATATGGATTATCTTCATAATAACCACTTACGAGAAATTCAATTTTATTATTAATTAACAATTCGCTAGCATATTCTAATAACTTATTTGTAACAGTGATAACATTATCTTGTTCATTAATTTGGTTAATCTCAAATATTCTAATGTAATCAGCAATTGTTTTTCCTTCAATAACTGCGTCTCCGCAAAAAAGATATCCCAACACTTACTTTTTTTAACAATACAATTTTTTGGCTATTATCGCTGAGAGTATATCTATCAGTTAATCCACCTTCGTATGTTCTATATCCAGTTAATCTACTGTCTGCTGCCATTGCTATACCTTCAGGTATATAAACTGTTGTTATTATCGACATAATATTACTTCTTCTCTACATATAATACTTACTTATTCTACAATATGTATCAAATACCTTTTTATGTCGAACAATATATTTTTATACATTTCTAACCTTTCTTAACGACATCTAAAATATATTCCTTTAAATCACGCACTATAATTTTGTTCATAGCATCACAACTTTTATACATTCTATATTGAATAAAACTCAATTTAGTATCCAATGAACTATTAATTTCAGCCATTATACACTCTTTAAATTCTTTCAGAGCCATATATAACTGTTCCTCAGTCAACCCTTCAAAAGGTATAATTTCCTTAGGTTTTCTTGGTTTACTTACCTTTTTAGTCTCCTCTGGTAAATCAATTACTTTTTCAACTATTTTCTCAATCTTAACATCCTTAAGAGCTTCAGCCATTGAACCCAATCCTTCCCCAATTTCTACTTCTTTATTGAAATTAACTTTTTTCATAATATTTATATCTCCCTTTAATTCTTATTTTTTTACATGAAAAAAGAGCCTATCACTAAGCTCTATTTGCCAATTTTATCATCCATAACCTTGTTATATTCATTTAATGCCGCATTTAATATTTTGCTCGCTGACACAACCTCTGGATCAACTAGGTTACCATATTTTTCTTGTATTACACGTTCTAGTTTATCCCTTAGAATCTCGACATCTTTCAATAGCTCCTCTAGCTCTGACATTCAACCACCTCCAAATTTATTATGTTCATTGGAGGTGTTATTTATGTATAAAGAAAGAGCCTATTAAAGGCTCCTAATTTATTAATTATTTTTTAATCTTTTAGTTACTAACCACCACTTCAAGTGGTGGTTTATTTTTACCCCCTCCAGGGGGTTTGTTACTGACTTACGCCTAAAGGCGGGTTTCGCAATGCCGCACTTACTAGCCACCTCTAAAGAGGCTCTCTGCTACTTTATCCCGTCTTCTAATTTGTCACTTTCTTCTTGGCTTCTTATATATTCCAATATTGTATCTTCGTTCACATTTCCAACTGTCGCAACGTAATAGCCTCTTGCCCAGAAATGTCTTCCACCCCATTTTTCTCTATATTCTGGATGTCTATCAAAAAGCATCAGAGTACTTTTTCCCTTAAGATACCCTACGAACTCGGAAACTGCAATCTTGGGCGGAATGCTTATATAAAGATGTACATGGTCTTTGCATACTTTTCCTTCTATCAGTATTACACCCTTCATCTCCATAATCCTTTTGAATATTTCTACTATGTCCTTCTTTACATTGCCATACACTATTTTCCTTCTGCACTTGGGTATAAATACTATATGATAGGTGCAAACATAACAGCAGTGTGATAAACTTGATTTGTCCATTAGTGGATACCTCCTTTGATTTTTGATATGGCCTGCGAAACCAATATCATTATATCAAAT
>DATCIH010000005.1:0-18671 GCA_036507955.1 Clostridiaceae bacterium
ACTATATGTCACCTGATGAGTTTGAAATAGCATATGAAAAAGCAACCAAACTTAATCTAGCAATAGCAATTTAAATTTAAGGGAACTTCTAACAATAACTTTCTCATTTTAATTTGTACTTTTTATTGACATAGGACCAAGTTAACAAATCAGCACAACATGGATAAAAGGACAATGTGGTACTGGGGGGAAATGTTCTCAGAAGGAATTAAAAAGGGTAGTGACTATAAGAACTTAACTAAAGTCATAACTATAAACATTGTTGACTTTGAGTATATTAAAATACCTAATAAATTCCATACAACCTTTCATCTATGGGAAGATGAAACCAAAGACTACATGCTAACAGACGTTGTAGAGATTCACTTCATAGAGATGGCGAAATTTAGAAAGTTAAAAGATAAGAATCTAAAAGAAGATAAGCTACAAAGGTGGCTATCCTTCTTTAGTGAAGATATAAGTAATAAGGAGTTGGAGGAGTTGATGGACATGGATGTTGATATTAAAAAAGCAGAAGAAAAAATAGAATATCTAAGTAGTGATCCAAAGACAATAGAACTTTACAAAGCAAGAGAAAGATCACTTCATGAGAGAGCTAATATGATAAGCGGTGCTAAAGATGAAGGAATAGATATAGGTGATAATAGAAGAGCAGTAAAGGTAGCAGAAAAAATGTTAAAACGAGGAGATAGCATAGAGGATGTAGTTGATATTTCTGAACTACCAAAGGAAGATGTACTAGAACTAAAAAAGAAAATGCTTAACTAAAATAGTATAAGATTAATAATACTCTATACAATGAATCCCTTACGCCAATAAAACGTGTAGGGGATTTTTTCTCTAGAGATAGCTAACAACCATAAAATAGCAAGCTCGAGGCAAGCATCTCACAAGGACCCCCGGCAGGCTGTGCGAAAGCTACAAACACTAGCAATATATGCCCAAATATGTTATAATAAGACTATGTATTATAGCAATAGCAGGGGGGATTAATAAGTTATGAACTATATTTTGAGAAAAGATAGATTTCAGGCAAGAGTTGAATGTTTTGAAGATTATGTGGAAGCAGATAATGAAAATAGAGTTATTGATAAAATAATTGATACATTAGACATTGAATCCTTAGGATTTAAAATAGGGAATAATAATATATCAGGAAGACCTATGTTTAGTTGTATAACTTATATTCAGAAAATGAACCACCTATGATTCATAATATTTGGAATATATTTAAGCAACTAAAGAGGAATGTTGTACTCGTAGAATGTTTAACTACTAATGAATTCGAGGATAATTTACTAAAATACAAAATTTTCTTTGCAGAACTATTATCGTATTATATATCTGGTAGGTATCCTTCATTTAAAGAAAAGATATCAAGTGGAATTGATGCTAGCAGAGCTAAAAGAATATTAAGTAATACAGAGGATGTGTTTTCATGGATAAAATCCCTGAGTCAATACAAAAAATAGTAGAAGACTATATTGATAAATTGAGCAGACAAATTTCTATAGATAAAGTCATATTATTTGGATCTTATGCTAAAGGCAATACACATAAAGATAGTGATGTTGATATAGCGATTTTTTCTGATTACTTTAAAAGTATGAGCAGGGTTGATGGAATACACTTTTTATTGCTACGAGCAATGGATTATGATATAGACTTGGAGCCACAACCATTTACAATGGATGAATATAAGGATCCAGTAGGTTTAGTACAAGATATTTTAAAAACTGGTATAGAAATACCATTTCGTTATGTAAGTTAACAAGCTAGAGGCAAGTCTCTCGCAAGGACCCCGGGGTTGTGAACAAAACTTAACTTATAAAAATGGCGAAAGCCACTGAAGTAAACTGCTGAAATATATTTTGGCAGTTTTTTTCATTAAATGAGCATTTAATGAAGTTGAAATAGCTGTGTAAAAGGTTATATAATATAATTAATAAGATAGAACCATTGAGATAGGAGGATTTTTACATGTTTAATCAAGTTATTTGATGCTTCCAGCCTTGTAGAAAAAGGTGTGTTTAGAAAGCTAAAAGATATAAATTTATTTTTAAAATCTTGTACAGTTATGAATCGTACTCTTGCGTGGGATATTAATGGTAATCAATAATAGTTTTAATTGAAGATGAAAAATTAGTAAATACATTCAGATTGCAAGAAAACAATAGGTATGGTAGATCTGAAATTTATACTAATGAAGATACTGTATTGATCTTACTACTGTATTTGACTTATTCCAGCATCAGAGCCCATTGCATAAACATAAAAATAGCTATTTTCTTTAAGATAGTAAATAAAATTTTAAAGCGTAAAGAGGTTATTTATGGATACATATAACAAAAGATTTAAAGTTCTAGTTACTGGGGCTGCTGGGTTTATTGGCTATCATATGTCTTCACTACTACTTGATAAAGGCCATCAGGTTATAGGCATAGACAATATGAATGATTACTATGATATTGCCCTTAAGGAAGGCCGATTATCTATATTAGAAAAGAATTACAGCTTTATTTTTCATAAAATGGATCTAAAGGATAAAGAAGCTATAGATGATTTATTTAACAAATACGAATTTGATTACGTTATTAATTTAGCTGCTCAAGCAGGAGTAAGATATAGCATTACAAACCCTTATGCTTATGTTGATTCCAATCTTATTGGATTTATAAATATACTTGAGGCCTGCAGGAATCATCCGGTGAAACATTTATTATATGCCTCCTCCAGCTCTGTTTATGGGGGAAACAAGGTGGCACCCTTTTCCACTAATCATAATGTAGATCATCCTGTAAGTTTGTATGCTGCAACTAAAAAAGCAAACGAGCTGATGGCTCACGCTTATAGTGATTTATATAAGATATCAACCACTGGCTTAAGGTTTTTTACTGTATATGGACCATGGGGAAGACCTGATATGGCATATTTCTTATTTACAGATGCAATTTTAAGTGGAAAGCCAATTAACGTATTTAATAATGGAAAGATGGAAAGAGATTTTACTTATGTCGATGACATTGTAGAAGGTATATACAAACTGATGTCTTTAGCCCCTAAAGGTAATCCTGATTGGGATGAAACTAAAGATGCTTTAAGCAGCAGCTTTGCACCCTATAAGATCTATAATATTGGCAATAATCACCCAGTACAATTAGAAAAGTTTATCTCAGTGTTAGAAGATAAACTTGGGAAAAAAGCAAAAAAGAATTATATGGAAATGCAGCAAAGTGATGTGTTAAAAACTTATGCGGATGTATCTGATTTAGAAAAAGATATTGATTTTAAACCTAGTACAAGCATTGAAGAGGGGCTTGGAAAGTTTGTAGATTGGTACAAAGATTTTTATAAGATCTAAATTTTAGTATATGGGGGATTTAAAAGTGAAAATAACAATAGCGGGAACAGGATACGTGGGACTTTCAAATGCTATTTTACTAGCTCAGCATAATGAAGTTATAGCACTTGATATTATACAGGAAAAAGTAGATATGATAAATGATAAGATATCTCCAATTGATGATGTAGAGATTAAAGAATACCTATCAAACAAGCAATTAAATCTGATTGCAACTACAGATGCATATAAGGCTTATTCAGAGGCAGAATTTGTTATTATTTCAACACCAACAAATTATGATATAGAAAAGAATTATTTTAATACCAGATCTGTAGAAGCGGTAATTGCTAACGTACTTTCAATTAATCCAGAGGCTACCATGGTAATAAAGTCAACAGTACCAGTAGGATATACAGAAAAAGTAAGGAAAATGTTTGAAACAAATAACATTATCTTTGCGCCAGAGTTTTTAAGAGAAGGAAAGGCTTTATATGATAATCTCTATCCTTCAAGGATTATAGTAGGAGAAAAATCAGAAAGAGGTGAAAAGTTTGCCAGTCTTTTAGTAGAAGGAGCTATTAAAAAAGATATACCTGTCTTATACACTGGTTCCACAGAAGCTGAAGCTGTAAAACTATTTTCCAATACATATTTGGCTCTTAGAGTTGCCTATTTTAATGAACTAGATACTTATGCAGAAATAAGAGGCTTAGACACAAAACAAATTATTGAAGGTGTTGGTTTAGATCCAAGGATAGGAAATTATTACAATAATCCCTCCTTTGGATATGGTGGCTATTGCCTTCCTAAGGATACAAAACAATTAAGAGCAAATTTTGAAGATGTTCCAAGCAATATTATAGGAGCTATAGTAGATGCTAACAGAACAAGAAAAGATCACATTGCAGATATGATAATAGCTAAGAAGCCTAATATAGTAGGTATTTATAGATTAACCATGAAAACAAATTCTGATAACTTCAGAGCCTCATCAATACAGGGCATAATGAAACGAATCAAAGCAAAAGGAATAGAAGTAGTAGTGTTTGAGCCAGCACTAAAAGAAGAATACTTTTATAAATCTAAAGTTATAAGAGATTTAGATGAATTTAAGAAAATGTCAGATGTTATTGTGACTAATAGATTATCAAAGGATTTAGTGGATGTGGAAGATAAGGTTTATACTAGAGATTTATTTGGGGTGGATTAGTAAGAAGTTTTTTGGCTTTTTTTCCTAATATGTAATTTTAAGTTTCAAGAACACATTCCGGTACTTAAATTAATGAGTGGTAGAGGATGGAAAGATCAAGAGCATAGCTAAATCCACTTGTTGACCCAACTGTATAGCCAGGGTAGGCAGCGTCTAATTCAGGTCTTGAGATTCCAATATATGCATCACCTTTGTAAACACTATCAAGATATATATTTGAACATTTTTTAGTTCCAGAAAGATTCAATGCCCAGCCATCAATAGATAGTGGAATTGTTAAAGGAATAAGCTTTAATAAGGGAGTAATTTAAATGTACATAAAAAACATAAATAGAAGTGGGTGAGCAAGTTATGAAAATAATTTCTAATGTAGTTATAATTAATTTAAACTTAAATAAATTATGGACAAGTTGTTTTATTCTGGTAGTAGTTGCCATTTACCAGATAATATCTCCAGTTCAAGTGCAAGCAGGTTCATTGCTATCAGTGGATAACACTAAAGTCATACAAAATAACTTCCTTGGAGTAAATGCAGTCTATCATGGATTTGCTTTATGCCAGAGGAAGAGAGTAAAGGCATGAATAATAATTATAGGGAAATAGAATTTAATAGAGTAGGAGATATGAACTTACATATTGCAAGAACTTGGTACAGACCCGATTTTGCTTGTGGAGATGACTTAATGAACACTTTTGACTGGAACTCAATTATTGGACAGATGTGGATGAGTTTGAAGAACTTTATAATAAAGCTAAAGCTAGTGAGAAAAATGCTGACACTATTAATGCAATTAACTCTATGAAAGAGCGCTTATGCTTTATAAAGGTGATTATCTTTCAGAAGATGTCAACAATGAATGGGTTACAACCGTTAGAAACTATTATCATCGCATGTATATGGATATAATAGGTAGGCTAATAGAATTACTAAAAAATGCTGAAAGGATCCAGGATATTCTAAAAATATGTGAAGAGGCCTTAATGATTGGGCCATTTGAAGAGACTCTGCACATACTTTATATTGAAGCACTCATTAAAATTGGTAATATTAAGCAAGCACAGAGCCAATATGAATATGTAACATCTATGCTATATAAAGAGATGGGAGTAAAACCATCCACTGCTCTAAGAAACTTATACCACCAGATTAAATGCAAAGATGATAAGATCATATTAGATATAAATTCTATTCAAGAGATGATGACGGATAGGTCAGACTCTGATGGCGCTTTCTTTTGTGAACCGGATACTTTTATTTCTTTTTATAAATTGGAAAGCCGAAGAGAAGCAAGAACTGGGAAAGTTGTATTTATGGCAATGCTTACTTTGTCAAAGTCTATAATTATAGAAACTTTATTGCAGCCAATCAGTTACCTTGATTTATAAAATAATAGATTAGAAAATCATGACACTTTTAAAGGTCGTGATTTTTTTTCTTTCTTCCTTTGTATGACTGGGCTGTGACTGATATAAGTATTATTTAAGTTTACCATATGTTACCATTAAATTATATCTAAAACAAAGTATCGTAGTAAGGGGAATTGGTTATGGAAATGAGGGGCAACAAGAAGTCCTTAAAAAAAAGTAAAAATGCAGCATCGGGTTTCATATTAAATATCATAGTAAACAATGACGGTGGTGTACATGGAAATGATACTACTAATTAAAGAAAGATTGGACCAAATACAATTTCTACAGCCCTCTAACCAGATTCGTTCATGGGTGAAACAGGTAATCCCATTATTTCCGAAAGAGGGTAAGGAGATATGAATGAAGAAAAAACTCCCAGGATTGAAACTTCTTCAACCTTTTTAGTAAACATAAAATATCAGCAGAATACAAGCTGGCAGGGCACAATACAATGGCTGGATGGAAAACAAACAAGACATTTTCGCAGTTGCCTTGAATTGATGCTGCTAATTGAAGAAGCACTTGTAAGTGATGCAGAAAAGAATAAAAATAGAAAAATTGAGTTTCATATATGGGATGGGAAAGAGTAAACTGCTGAAATATATTTTTGCAATTATACTATTCGCATTAGCTAAACCTTCAGTACATATGGTGAGCATATATGGATGCTTCGTATATATATAATACCTATATCATTAACAATGCTACCCGCATCAAACACCCTGTTCTTTAACTAGCTTGTCAAATCTTACTTGTAAAGTGGATACGTTATTCTCCATGTTTGTACCTCATTATTTCCATTTATAGTATAGACAAAAAAATCCAAATAAACAATGCATCTTTTTTATTTTTGATTTTATGCGAGAATTGTTGTATTATGAATAAGAGATTGATGGAGGAATTATATGAAGAATAGATTATGTATTTCTATAATAATTATAATTTTTATAATGTCCATTGTTGGGTGCAGTAGCACAAAAAAGAATATAAAGACCGGCTCAGCTACAGAATCTAGTACAGCTGTTTCTAAAAGTAAAGTCTCTGATGCAATTATTGATAATACTGCACCACAAGACAAGGAGAATATAGCAGTGCCAGAAGAAAAAGCTGATGAGATTGTCCAGCCTGAAGTTGCAGTAAAGGAAGTAGAAAGTGTGCTTCTTAAAAATGGAAATTCTGGTAGTGAAGTAGTTTTACTTCAAAAGAAACTTTACAATACTGGCATAGAACTTTCTGTTGACGGTATTTATGGGAATCAAACAGTGAATGCTATTAAAACTTTACAAGCTAAAAGTGGGCTAGAACAGACTGGTAATTTTAGTGATAAAACTAGTGAGGTTTTAAATAAAGCTACTGTATCTAGAGACTATGATAAAATGGTAGCTGCAAAGCCTAAACCAGCTGTTGTTGTGACACCAGCTGCAGTTGTGACACCATCCGCACCTGTATCATCGCTTCCTGGGGTTAGCACCTCTGCTGGAGATTCACAACAAGCAATAGTTGTTCTTACAAATAGCTATGGAACAGTGGTGGGCACATATGCTGCATATAATAAAATTAACGGAGCATGGGTATCAGTTTCTTCTGGAAGAGCTGCGGTTGGACAAAAAGGCTTCTCTGATGATAGAACTGAGGGGGACATGACAACACCTACAGGAAAATACGGAATTCCCTTTATGTTTGGAAGTGCACCGAATCCTGGCGTTAAATTTGAATATAGACAATTGGTTCCAGGGGACTATTGGGAATCAAATACAACACTAGCCACGTACAATATTTGGACCTATTATGATGGCCCAGATCCAAAGGGTGCCTTGTATGATTACGAAGCCTTATGGACAGAGCCTCTTTATAAATATGCTGCTGTAATAGATTATAACTATTATTCAAATAAGCGTCTGAAAAAAGGGAGTGGAATATTTCTTCATATCGCTCCACCAAGTGGTAGCGGAACGGAAGGATGCGTAGGCATCAGTGAAGAAAATTTAGTAAATGTTTTGAGATGGCTAGACCCAACTAAAAAGCCATGCATCATAATGGGAGTAAAAGGACATATTTAAAAATTAATAAGGTTCCAAATATATTTAAGCAATTAGATAAAGGAAATTATAATTATGGTTAAAAGTAAAAGACTAATAAGAGTGCAAATACTAATTTCTTGGACAGCAGTACTGTTATGGATGGGGTTAATTTTCAAACTTTCCTCCCAAGTAGCGCAGCAATCAGCGGAGCTTAGTAGCAGAATAACACAGATTGTTATGAAATTGGCAAGGAAAATTATGCCTATATCAGATTCTGATATAAGCAAATTTGACCATATAGTTAGAAAAAACGCTCATTTCTTTATTTACCTGGTGCTTGGGTTATTGGTTATGAATGCTCTCAGGAGAAGCAAGATTTTTGGTATTAAAATGGTTGTTTTCACCCTCCTTATTTGTGCTCTCTATGCATCAAGTGATGAAATGCATCAGCTCTTGGTATCAGGTAGAAGTGGACAGGTTAAAGATGTTTTCATTGACAGTGCTGGAGCTATTACTGGGATTTGCTTGTATGGTGGAGTTATTAACTTGAGGGGAAAAAAGAAGAAAGAGAAATCAAGTTTAGACGTTTCATAATGGGAACTAAGCTAATATAAAATTGTAAAGGGGCTTATTTATGAAAGCAAAAATGTCATTATTTTTAGAAGATAGTAAACCAATATTAAGAAAGCTATTAAAAACCTTGCAGCTAGATTTCAATTATGTATCTATTCTAGCTTCAGATACCTTTGGCACCAGTTATCGTGTAACTATAAATGGTGTGAATGTGAAGGATTCTATGTGGAATGAAAGAGGTTTTGTGGTTCGAGTGCACAACGGAATAAATTATTCTGAATTCTCTTTTAATGAACTTAATAAAGAAAACATAGACGATATTATCTCCAAAATTACTACTACCCTTAATTTGCAAAAGGATATTATCAGAAATAACTTAGTTGTCAATGAATATCCTTTAATACATGAGGAACCAATAAAACGATCTTTTATTGGGGAAGTAAAAATTCATCCGGATGAAATCAATGTTAAAGAAAAATTAAAGAAGATGTCTGTAATGCTAGAAAAAGCTAAAAAAGTGTCTAATGAATTGGTAGATTTTAAAATTAGTTATACAGAAAATGAAATTTCTAAGCTTTATATTTCTGGCGAAAAAGAATTAGAGCAAGCTTATATTTTTAGTGAAGGCTATCTATTTCCAACTGTTAGGCGCGGGGATAAAACCAAAGATAACTTTAAAGGTCATTCAGGCTTAAAAGCGGTGGAGCTTTTGGATGAAATGGAAGCAAGTATTGTCACAGTAATAAAAGATGCAATTGAACTATTAGACTCAGAGCCAATTATACCTGGTGAATATGAAATTATTTGTTCTCCTGAAATAACTGGTTTAATTGTGCATGAAGCTTTTGGTCATGGAGTGGAAATGGATATGTTTGTTAAAGATCGAGCTAAGGCAGTAAACTATATTGGAAAGTATGTGGCCTCCCCCCTTATTACAATGCACGATGGAGGAATTGCAGCAAAAGATGTATCTTCTTATATGTTTGATGATGAAGGTACCTTAGCTACAGATACTGTAATTATTAAAGCTGGAATATTAGAAACTGGAATGTCTGACTTGCTATCGGCTATGAAACTTGGCACTGTCCCTACTGGTAATGGAAAACGTAGTTCTTTTGAAAGGAAAGCTTATACTAGAATGACAAATACCTTCTTTACTCCAGGGGAAAATACCTTAGAAGAAATGATTTCCTCATTAAAGTATGGTTTCTTACTTGAAGGAATGGAAAGCGGTATGGAAGACCCTAAAAACTGGGGAATTCAATGCATGCTTAAAGTAGGTCGTGAAATTAAAGACGGACATTTTACAGGTAAGGTTGTTTCTCCTGTAATTCTTACTGGCTACGTACCAGACCTTTTAAGTTCTATTTCTATGATTTCCAAAGATTTTGAACTGTTTGGATGCGGTGCCTGTGGAAAAGGCTATAAAGAATATGTAAAGGTATCCGACGGAGGACCATACATAAAGGCGAAAGCGAGGTTAGGTTAATGATAAATAAAGTTATCTCTCTTTTAGAAATCAATAAAAAGATCTCAGGCTATAAAATATATGAAACAAATACTGAATCTGTAGAACTGTTTTTTATCAAGAAATCTCTTGATATGGACAGAGCAAAAGTTGTTAGTCACCTTATGCTTACAGTATATGTTGACTTTGAAGAGGAGAATGCTCACTTTAGGGGGTCTTCCTCATCGGAAATTCATCCAACGATGACGGAAGAAGCGATATTAAGAACTATAGAGAGGCTTAGTTTTTCTGCATCTTTTGTAAAGAATGAAGTGTATCCTTTACCTTCAAAGGAAGGTAATAATCCGAAAATAGTAATTTCTAACCTTAATGAGAAACCACTTTCTGAGTGGATTCCTGAGATAACTGAAGCTATTTATAAAGAGGATATTTATGATAAGGGTGGAATTAATTCCGCAGAATTGTTTTTAAATAAGAATACTACCAGAATTGTAAATTCTAAAGGTATAGATGTAAGTTATTCTAATTATGATGGTACCGTTGAGTTCATTACAACTTGGAAAGAAAAGGAAGAGGAAATAGAGCTTTATAGAAATGTTGACTTTTCAAGCTTTAATCCAGAACAACTTCATATGGAAATAGCTAATATGATTAGTCAATGTAAAGATAAAGCTTTAGCAAAACCTACACCTATCCTAGATAAAATACCAATACTTCTAACTGGAGCTCCTGTAAAAGAATTCTTTTTATATTATTATGATCAAGCCTCTGCTATTTCAGCATATGAAAAAGAATCAACTCTTAAAGTGGGAGACAATGTTCAAGGAGAAAATATTATTGGTGATAAACTTTCAATTACCTTAGATCCACAATTAAACAACTCAACTTTTTCAGTTCCTTATGACGACGATGGATTTCCACTTTCAAAGATTGAACTTTATAAAGACGGAATCCTCAAAAGAAACTTTGGAAGTGTTCGCTATTGCCATTATCTAAATATTGAGCCTACAGGAGAGATCTGTAATATAATAATCTCTGGTGGTAGCAAGTTAAAGTCTGAACTAAAGCAAACTCCATACCTAGAACTTATAGCTTTTTCAGATTTTCAAATGAACCCCGTTACTGGATATTTTGCCGGAGAAATCCGTTTGGGATATTATTATGATGGAAATTCAATAATATCAGTAACTGGCGGCTCAATATCTGGAAATATTAAAGATGTACATAGCAATATGTATCTTTCAAAAGAATTGCAACAGGATAATGATTTTGTAGGCCCAGAGACAATTCTTTTGAATGGAGCTTCCATAGCTGGTTGCACAGAATAGCATCCTAAATGCATATAAAATATTGGAAAGAAGGCGGTGGGAGAGATTAATCCTACTGGCTTTTCTTTCTTTTTTGCTTAAGGGCACCGAGGACGAGGAACAAACTATAAAAATAACTAAAAATTACCGTAACTTACCAATAATTTTATGGGTATTATTGCAAGTATTATTGGATTATAATAGTGTTGCACGGTGGACTTCATATCAAATCTTAAGGTTTGATGTAAAGGATTACAGTATAAAAAGATATATGTGCACTAAGCAATTTAGAGTGCAAATATCGATTAAAAAAAGGGAGGAAAAAACATGAAGAAAGCGAAAAAGTTGCTAATGTTCTTTATGGTTTGTGCATTAAGTTCATCAATTTCCACTTTTAGTACACCAACTGTAAAGGCTGCAACAAATACAAAGGTAAATACAAAAACCGTATCGCAAAAATATGCAGAAGCAATGGAACCTGGTTGGAATCTTGGGAATACATTCGATTCCTTTGACACAGGTGGAGACAAAGGAGAACAATCCTGGGGAAATCCGATAGTGACAAAGGAACTTATACGCACAATTAAATCACAAGGCTTTAAGAGTATTCGTATGCCTTTAACAAGTGTGATGAGAACTGGTCCGGCTCCTGATTACACATTAGATCCAGCTTTTTTAGCACGTTATAAAGAGGTTGTTCAATGGGCACTAGATGAAGGTCTGTATGTCATGATAGATCTACATCATGATTCATGGAGTTGGGCTCAAAACATCGATTCAGTTACGGATAATGGTACATCTATGATAAAGTACAAAGCTATTTGGACTCAATTAGCTAATTATTTTAAAGATTCCTCTAATAAAGTGTGCTTTGAATCCTTAAATGAACCACAGTTTACAACAGGGGATACTGCAAGCCAAATAAAAATACTAGAAGATGTAAATACTCAATTTTATAATATAGTGCGAAACTCAGGGGGCAGAAATGCTACACGTATGTTGGTTTTACCTACTTTAAATACAAATGACAGCGACGACAAGTGTGAATCTCTGTATAATACTATTAAGGGATTTAACGATAAAAATATTATAGCCACCTTCCACTATTATGGCTTCTGGCCCTTTAGTACTAATATTGCCGGAACTACAACAATGGACGCTACCGTGGTTTCAGAACTTAATGCAGCCTTTGACAGGGTTTACAGCCATTTTACAGCTAATGGAATAGGTGTAATATGCGGAGAATATGGCTTACTTGGATTTGATAAATCTCTTGGTGCCATAGAACATGGTGAGGTTCTGAAGTATTTTGAGTACATTAACTATTATGCTAAAACTAAAGGGATTACTATGATGCTATGGGATAATGGACAACATATGGGAAGAACCAGTTTAACTTGGAGTGATCCTTCCTTATATAATGTCATTAAAGCATCCTGGAAATCACGTAGCTCCTACTCAGAATCAGACAGAATTTTTCTTAAAGAGCAAGATAAAAATAAAGATGTTTTAATAAAATTGACATTAAACGGCAATGAATTAAAGTCAATTAGTAATGGAAATAAAAAATTAAAATTAGGTAAAGATTACTGTTACACTAATGGTACAGTAACATTAAAACCTAATTATGTAAGTGGATTAATCGCAAATGACTATGGAATCAAAGCTACGTTAACTTTTAAATTCTCAGCAGGTGCTGATTGGAATATTTACTTGACCCATTATGAAACACCTGAGTTAAGTCCAGCAGAGGGAACTACCAGCAGTTTTGAGATTCCAGTAGAGTTTAATGGCTCCAGACTTTCAACTCTAGAAGCCATGTATACTGATGGAACTGGTGCCGGTCCACAAAATTGGACAACTTATAAAGAATATGATTATGCTTTTTCTGTTAACTACGATGCTAATAAAGTAGTAATCACACAGAAATTCTTTGATGAAGCAAAGGATGGCGAAATTATTTTAAAATTACATTTCCAGAGTGGAGAAGTAATGGAGTACAGAATACTTAAAGATGGAAATACTGTGAAATCCATTGATTTAGTGTCAAAACAATAAAAATATTATTAGTTTTTGTATTGCAATAGGAATTACTTTCTTATTCTATAATCAAATTGAAATCTACTACTGGACTATAATAATCATAAATATATATTTTATGGGGTTGTAGCTATGAGTAATCTACCAAAGATATTAATAGGGATTTTAATTATTGCATTAGTTATAGTAGGCACAACATATATATTAAATAATAAAAATATAAAAAAGGTAGTTCCTACTGCAACCACACCCGAAAACCCGAAAGACAAAAGTAAGATGGAAGTTACAGATGGTGTTACTAAGGGTTACACTGATATTATACCAATTGAAGACCGACAAATGGGAGATAGTAGTGGACATGATGAACAAACCATGGTTTGGATGCAAGTACATAATTTAGCAAATGGGTTAATATATGCAATTGATGATAAGGTGAACGATATATTACCTATGGAGACTAAAAATGTATCAAAGGTATTAGAAATGGCACTAGCATGCAAAGACACTAAAACAGATGAAAAGCTTATAGGTATTCTAAAGGATTGGCAAAATTGTGACTTTAGTCATATAGTAGATGACCATAATTATGTATGGATAAAACTCAATGGAACTCTTGGTCTAGCTAATAGAATAAACCAAAAGGGTGTAGATGATGCTATAGTGGCTATGAAAAAAGGCTAACTTTGTGGAAGAATTAATGGTTAATGTAACTATCTAGATAATAAAAATAAATAGTTAACTTAAGAAATACCGCTATAACTTTATAGTGGTATTTCTTTTAACCAAGATAATTTTTACAAGGAATTTTCAAACATATTGTAAAAACTAATAGAATATGATTGTTAGTTGCAAGAAAAACAAGAAAGTTTTAATATTTTTAATACAATATTTTTACAAAATTTTACATACCATGAGACTATAATAGTAAATATGATTAAAACCTTGTGGCACCTCGGATCACAACTGTAAAAGGAATATTGGGAAAATCTATTTATATTAAGTGGTAATAATTATAATACTTATATCCGGGGGGAGATCACTTGTTAGCTAGTAGTTTAAATCTTATTGAGAATGCTGATGAAGATTGTTTAAAAGTATTTACACTTGGTCATTTTGCTGTAACATCTGGTAGAAAGGTGCTATCGGATGATTGCAAGCGATCTCAGCAGTTGTGGAATTTATTTAAATATATTCTTACATATAGGAATAAAGGAATTATACAAGAAAACTTTTTCAATGTTTTATGGAGCGATAAGGAATGTGATAACCCTTCAAAAGCCTTGCAGAATCTTATTTATAGGCTTAGAATGCTTTTAAATTATGGTGTATTAAATAAGGATGGAGAGTCAATTATAAATTATTCACAAGGATGTTATAGCTGGAACAAGGAGTTCAATTATTGGACAGATGTTGATGAGTTTGAAGAACTTTATAATAAAGCTAAAGTTAGTGAGAAAAGGGATGACACTATTAATGCAATTGAACTCTATGAAAGAGCATTAATGCTATATAAAGGTGATTATCTTTCTGAAGATGTTTACAATGAATGGGTTACAACCGTTAGAAACTATTATCATCGCATTTATATGGATATAATAGGTAGATTAACAAAACTACTAAAACAAAATGGAAGGATCCAAGATATTCTAAAAGTATGCGAAGAGGCTTTAATGATTGAGCCATTTGAAGAAACTTTGCACATACTTTATATTGAAGCACTCATTGAAGCTGGTAATATTAAGCTAGCACAGAGCCAATATGAATATGTAACATCTATGTTATATAAGGAGATGGGGGTAAAACCATCAACGGCCTTGAGAAACTTATACCACCAGATTAAATGCAAGGATGATAAAATCTTATTAGATATAAATTCTATTCAAGAGATAATGATGGATAGGTCTGATTCTGAGGGTGCTTTCTTTTGTGAACCTGATACTTTTATTTCCTTTTATAAATTAGAAAGCCGTAGAGAAGCAAGAACTGGAAAAGTGGTGTTTATGGCAATGCTTACTATAGTTAGGACGAAAAATCGTACGAATGATAGTAAAATATTAAAAAAGGCAATGGGAATGCTACTTGATATGTTAATTCAGGATCTTCGTAAGGGAGATGTTGTGTCAAAATGGAGCGAGTCTCAAATATTTGTGCTACTACCAGGACCAACACTTGAGCAAGCAAATATGGTTTTAGCTCGCCTTTTAAATAAGTATGAACTGTCTTATCCCTCAAAGTCTATAAATATAGAAACTTTATTGCAGCCAATCGGTTACCTTGATATATAAAATAATAGATTAGAAAATCATGACTTTTAAAGGTTATGATTTTTTTTGCTTTTTTACTTTCTATGACTGGATTGTGACTGACTTAAGTATCATTTATGGTTAGATTAAGATTTAAATGAGTATAAACAAAGACTGATCTGGGATTACCATATGTTACCATTAAATAGTACTCAACACAAAGCATCTCAGTAAGGGGAATTAATTATGGAAATGAAGGGCAACAAAAAGTCCTTAAAGGATAGCAAAAATTCAGCACCTGGTTTTATATTAAATATCATAGTAAATGAAGATGGCTGTGTTCATGGTAGAATCCAACATTGTGAATCAGGTGAGGTAAAGAACTTTAGAAGTTTAATTGAAATGATACTACTAATCCACGGAAGATTAGACCAAATGCAATTTCCACAACCCACTAACCAAATTCGTTCCTGGGTAATACAAACAGTCCCAGCAAAATACAAGCTGGCAGGGCACAATCCAATGGCTGGATGGAAAAGAGGAAGAGGGATAGAAGCTAATTACTAAATATTCAAGGAAAGGATTAGAAATGAAAGCATTAAGTAGTAAAAAATATGGGTTATTATTTATATTAATAATTACAACACTGCTTTTAAGTATGACAATGTTTAATAAAATAGCTGCTGAAGACAATGATGTTAATTTAATTATTTCTGAAAAGGGTGAAAGCTCACCTCCTATTTTTAATAGTAGTGACTCTCTTTTAGCTCCAGGAATTAATATTAGTAAAAGATTTGACATTCAGAATAAAACCACAAGAAACTACTATATAGGTGGGATAACGGTTAAAAACTTTAGAATAAAAGATAGTAGTAATAGTTTAATTACAGATTTATCAATAATAAACTATTTTTGTGATAATGTTAAATGCAAAATTGGAAAAGTAGAATTGATTAACAATCAAATTTCAAATGAAACTATATATGAAGGAAAGCTATCAGATCTTGTGGCGCAAGATGGAGTAAGCATAAATAATGAAAACCTAACAATCTCCAGTGGTAATAGCAAGAAAATTGCAATTGAAATAGCAATGGACAATAACGTTGATAATAGGGTGCAAGGTCTTAGCTGTAATCTTGATATTCAAATTGTTGCAATATCCAAAGATAACAGTGGTGTTGCCGAAACTGTAGTAATAGGTGGAGATGCAAGTTTAATTAAAACTGGTAGCTTCTTTGATACAACAACACTTATTCCCATAGGTTCATTGATTGTAACATTAGGAATAATAATTAGGATGAAAAAATCAAATGGCAAATAAGGAAAATTTTATAGGAAGGTGAAGGATTTATGGAAGATATAAAAGTTAATAGAAAAAATAGGAGAGAAGCTAACATAAAAAGTAATATTATAAGAATCTTAAAAAATATTGGGAATGCGATTACAGTAGTTGTTTGTGGGATTTTAGTCTTAATTATAATAACATCTTGTATTAATATGTTCCAAATTGCAACACATCCTGGTAAAATCCCATCTATATTTGGGTATAAAGTAATGACAGTTCTTACAGGTAGTATGGGGCCTAAAATTAAACCAGGAGATTTGGCTATCGCAAGCAATATAAAAGACTTAGATTCTATAAAGGTAGGTACCATAGTAAGCTACATGAATAAAGAGAATGTATTGATAACTCATAGAGTTGAAGAAATAAATAATAAAGCTGGAGCAATAACATACATTACAAAAGGTGATGCTAATCCAGTTGCTGATGTTGAACCAGTAACTCAAAATCAGCTAGAAGGAACTTATGTAACTAAAATACCCTATATAGGCTACGTAAGTATGTTTGTTAAAACTGGAGCTGGAATGATATCACTTATAGTTATCCCATTAGTGCTAATGATGGGAATAGAAATAATCAATTATTTTAAAAAACTAAGAACTAAAAAGATCAAGTCTATTCAGGGGAATACCCTTTAAAATAGAAAATTAAATATATTCAATGGGAGGAATTATAAAATGAAAAGCAAATCAATTTTAAGTCTAGTTATGGCGGCAGCTGTAACTCTAGGTGGAGCTGCAATAGCTACCAATGCTAATTTTAATGCCACAGCAACAAGTAATGGTAATACAATTACTATGGGCACAGTAAGAGTTCTAAACACAGGTATAGCAGAAGGCCAGTCAATAACCATGGATACTCTTTTTGATGCTAGTAATTTGGGAACACTAAATACAGTATCAAAATCAACGACTCTTGTAAACTCAGGAACCTTACCAATTACATTAAGTATGCTACCTCGTACCAAAACTGGTACAACAGTTCCTTCAGATGTAATAAGCACTTATTACAGGCATTATAAAATGGCAGTATCTATGCAAGTAACAAGAAAAGATGGTATTGTAAATACAATGATTCATTCAAGAGTAGGAGACTCTCAACTTGGTAGTTTTGATGCTATATTTGATACCATAGATGGAGAAATTAACCATATTGGAAGTGCTCAGACTACGGGTATAAAACCTATGCTAGAATCTATAGGGACTTTATATCCTGGTGATAAAGTAACGATTGGAACCGATGTTAGATTTGATCAAACTGCATATTATACCTCATTAAATAGTATGTATACATTAACTCCAGATGAAGTTAATGCATTCCAAGGAAAATCATTAAAGGCCAACTTAACTATAGTTGCTACCGAAGCCCCTATAGAATAATTCTATATATTAGTAGGGACTGGTAGTGGAGGAATGTCTCATAATGATTATATAATCATTATAAGACATTCCTCTTCTTTATTAGTAAGGAGTGCCGTTAGTATGCCAACTATTTGTTCTCTAAAAACATTTTCTGATGCAATTTAAGATCTCCTGATGGAACGACCTCAGAGATACTGATATTTTCTGTAAATCGGTCAACTCAATCGTTCAATCAACCCAATCGGCCTACCATCTCTGTTACAGCAAAGCTAGCTACATCCTCAGCAAATTTTCCTGGACCAAAGCCTGCATCGTAACCCAGCTCCTTTGCAAGTTCATGGGTTATTCGTGCT
>DATCIH010000006.1:0-6328 GCA_036507955.1 Clostridiaceae bacterium
GAAAGTAATAAGAAAATGAAAATAGAAAAAAATATAGTTACACCAGTTTCAGAAATACAAGGTAAGGCTAAAACTGGAAATAAGAAAGCAAATTCAATTTAAGGAGTGAAAAAATATGACAAAAGGTAGCCAACCGGATAATAAGAAGGCTAGGAAAGAGAAGAGTAAAGGTTCAACGAGTGTTATGACAGAAGCTCAAAATCATAATAGAAATTCTAAAAAACACTCAGTACCGAATAATGATGTATAAGTGAAGAATACTTTGAAGGATGGATTTAATTGAAAATATTAAAATTAATTAGTCTAAGTTTTCTTAGGTATTTAGGAATGATTATATTTGTAGTTGTATTAGTGCTTGCAACATTATTTACCTACTTCTATTTGCAAGATTTAATAATGTTAAGGGGCGATTACCTGTTATCTGTAACTAGCCCAATAAATATATTAGCTGTTGTAATGATTATGCTATTAATTACATTTAAGTTAATTCAACTCAAAGATAAATTATTTAGTAAGAAAGAGGAATCATTGCAGCCTGTAGAATATATGGATGAGAACCAATCCTATATAATACCAATTATTATTGAAGAAGATAGCAGATTTTATATTTTTCTTGTTAAACAAGTGAACTACCACTACCCTAAAGGGATAGTGGCTTCTGGTAGAAATACTAAAAGCCTAAGTTTACCAGACTAGGCTTAGAGAAATCTTAGCTACGATAGAATAGTTATGACACCTACGGTTGACGCACTAGACTGTTGCACTGTCGTATATCGTTAAGTAGAGCTAAGATAAGGCTCGGTGGGATATACATGTAAGCTATTTTATCTTATGCCTCCGTGATGTCGGATTCTCAAGTTGGTAACAGACTAGAGATACGCATAACCTACAGTGATGTAGGAATTATCTCAAAAGGAGATTGCAGGAATGGTATATGTAATTGGATATAATGGGGAACCTTTAATGCCTACAAAACCAAGTAGAGCTAAAAAATTACTTAAACAAGGGAAAGCTAAATGTATCAAAAGAACTCCATTTACTATTAAACTAATTTATGAAACAACTACGTATACTCAAGAATTAATTTTAGGAATTGATACAGGCAGTAGCAATATAGGTAGTGCAGTAGTCGATGTTAAAAATGAAGTTATTTATCTATCACAAATTGAAATAAGAGATGATATTACAGGCAAAATGAAACAGCGTTCAAAATACCGAAGAAGCAGAAGGAATCGCAAAACTAGGTACAGAATTGCTAGATGGTTAAATAGAAAAAATAGCATTAAAAAATATAGATTTTCACCAACAATGACGAGTAAAATTAATAGTCATTTAAAAGAGATTAAGTTTGTATCCTCAATATTACCAATAGCAAAAATAATATTGGAGACAGCAACCTTTGATGCACACGCTTTAAAGAATCCATATGTATTAAAAAACAAATGGTTATATCAGAAAGGTATTAATTATGGTTTTGGGAATACAAAAGCGTATGTATTAACTAGAGATAATTATATTTGTCAGAATTGCAAAGGAAAATCTAAAGATAGTAAACTCGAGGTACATCATATTATTTCAGAAAAGATGGTGGCTCAGATGAAGAAAGCAATTTAATTTGTTTATGTAAAACCTGTCATGATGGATTGCATGATGGAAATATAACATTAAAGAAAACAGGCAAGGTAAAAGAACAACTAAAACATGCTACACAAATGAATAGCATTAGACAGCAATTACTAAGACAAGTAAAATGTGAAGAAACATTTGGTTTTATAACTAAAGAACATAGACAAATTATGAATTTACCAAAAGAGCACTATATGGATGCCGTAGCTATAGCTAGTCAAGGGAATAATGTAATATTTGAAACTAAGCTTATATTATTTAAAAAATGTGTAGCAGATGGAGATTATCAGCAAAGCAAGGGGATTAGGTCAGAACAGAAAATACCAACTTGCAAAATACTAGGCTTTAGGAAATTTGACAAAGTGAAGTATTTAGGAAAAGAGTATTTTATTAAAGGAAGAATGAGTACAGGATTTGCAATATTAATGGATTTAGAAGGAACTAAGATTGATTTTAGTAATGCACCGAAAGGAATGAAAACTCCTAAAATCAACAATATGAAAAGAATTGGAAGTAGAAAATCATGGATTATGTCTCAAAAAGCCATAGTAAATATTTAATAATGGAAATGGAAGTTGACAAAGATCATATTTATTTAGGAAAACAATTTTGGAATGAGCGTACATTTGGGAGAGATGGTTGTTTTGCTTGCAGTATCGGAAATGTAAGTAAGGGAATTATTGAAAAATATATTCAAAGTCAAGGATAGGGAGGGCTTACATCTACTACCCTAAAGGGATAGTGGTTTTATGCTCATTATATAAATAGGCTTTCTATCTCTAAATCTAAAATATTAAATATGTTTAGAATAATTAAGATCTGCTATTTATTAATTTTAATTATTGCTATTTACTGGGGCATGTCAAGCTACACAATTTTATATAAGGAAAGTATAAAGATATCCTCTCCTATTCATTATTTTAATAAAACCTATGATTATAGTCAGATCAAAAGCATTGATGTTGGTGTTTCGTCAGCTGGCGGTGGGTATAATCCATATTATAAAATAACTATAAATAATAAAACAGTTGACCTTTTCGGTGGAAGTATATCAGATAAAGTTAGTGTCCCTAGCGAAGAAATTTTAATTAATTTAGATATTAATTTGAAAGAACTGGGTATTCCAAAAGCTATTGATAAGAGAAACTTGGAAAAATTCTAAAAAGGATTAGATCGAAATTATGTAAAAGATGTTGAAAAACTTTTTCAGTAGATTAAAAACAAATAAAATATTAATAGTAATTTCGGAAATGGAAGGTATCTTATGAGAAATATAGGGTTTATAATATCTTTAATAGGTACATTATTGGGATCTGCAATAATAATTAGATCTTTTATTGGCTTTAAAAAGATACATAAAATGTTGAAAGAAATAGATGATGAACAGTTTGATGCAGATTATTTTAAAGGAAGGTTTATAAAATATACCATTTACAAAATAATTGGGATTTCAATAGCATCTATATCATCAATTATAGGGATATTTCTTCGTTAATATCATGGCACTTGTGAATAATATCTAATTTATGAGGAGGATACATATGGATAATATTAAACCACAAGAAAAAATATCATTTGGTATAGTAGGAAGCGGCTGGAGGTCAGAGTTTTTCCTAAGAATTGCAAAAGCTCTACCTAATCGTTTTCAAGTAACAGGGTTAGTCACCAGAAGTGAAGTTAAGGGGAAAGAAATTGAAAACCTTTGGGGTGTAAAAACTTTTAGAACAATTGATGAATTAATAAAGGGATCAGGTTTCGCTTTTGTCGTTGTTTGTGTTCCTTGGGATATTGCTCCTATTATGATTAAAGAGTTGTCTGAAAAGAAAGTACCAGTTCTCTCAGAAACTCCTCCCGCACCAAATTTAGAGGCTCTTATTGAAATAAACAAATTAACTCAGCAGGGAGCTAAGATACAAGTAGCGGAGCAGTATCATCTTCAACCTTTACATGCTGCTAGAATTGCTATTGCAAATTCAGGTAAATTGGGTGAAATCAGCCAAGTCCAGCTTTCAGTATGCCATGGTTATCATGGGATAAGCTTAATTAGAAGACTGCTCGGAATTAAATTTGAGAACGCTACTATAAGTGCATCAGAGATAATATCCCCTTTAGTTATGAGTCCAGGTCGTGAAGGAGACCCTACCGAAGAAAAGTCAGTAGAATCCCATCAAGTTATCGCTTCTCTTGATTTTGGTAAGAAACTTGGTATTTATGATTTTACTGATGATCAATATTTTTCATATATTCGTGCACAGCGCTTATTAATACGAGGATATAAGGGTGAAATTACGGATAAATCCGTAAGATATCTAAAGGATTTTAGAACCCCTGTGGAGTTTGAACTTAAAAGGCAAAATGCTGGTGAAGATGGCAACTTAGCAGGATATTACCTTAAAGGTATCCTTGCAGGTGAGGAATGGATCTATGAAAACCCTTTAATACCTGGAAGATTGACGGATGATGAAATTGCTATTGGTTCCTGCCTTTTGAAAATGTATCAATATACAAAAGACGGAATAGATTTCTATAGCTTGGCAGAAGCATCTCAAGACCATTATTTATCACTGATGATCAATCAGGCTGTAAGTATAGGAGAAAAGGTTAAAACCGAAAGTCAGCCTTGGTCATTAAAATAAATGCACTCCCTTACATTTACTCTATAATATTTTAAAAAATACCCCTTGCTTTATTAGACATAAAGTAATATAATTAATTAACTAAATAATTTAGTTTTCTGTGAAGGGAAGAGTAAATATTTCTTAGTATCTAAAGCGAGTGGAGAAGAGTGTAAGCTCCATGAGAAAAGTAATATTGAAGGACAGCCTAGAGAAATTTATCTGAAGTTTAAGTAGGATAAATCGTATTCCTCCGTTATAGGGAATTGAGATGACATGGCTTGGTAAACTTTGTCAAAGTAGGATGGTACCGTGAACATAGCTTTCACTTCTATATAGGAGTGGAAGCTTTTTTTATTGGATTAAAACATCAAGCAGGGCCTTTTTGATGTTTTCCATGAATACTTTGTAGCGTTTATTAGATTATGTTAATTAGGGTGGTACCGCGGATTTTCGTCCCTTGAGTTTTTTACTCAAGGGATTTTTTGTTTATTATTTTTATAAGGAGAGATTATTAATGGAAAGAGTCATGATCAATGAACTAAACAATTTTATAGGAAAGGAGATACAAATTAAAGGATGGGTTTATAGAATAAGAAAACTAAAAACTATTACCTTCGTAATATTAAGAGACAGAACTGGGTACGTTCAATGTGTTTGTAACAATTCACTAAACATGGCCACAATAAAGCTAGAGTCAGTAATATCGATTTTTGGAGAGGTAAAGGATGGTAATAATTCCTTAAATCCTTTTGAGCTAGAAGTAGAAAGCTTTGAAATCATAAATAGTGCAAAAGAGGATTTACCAATTGATATAAACAAAAGTGAATTAGACCTTAACTTAGATACCATGCTGAATAATAGAGTTTTAAGCTTACGACACGAAAAAGTTAATTCAATATTTAAAGTGCAAAACCTTATTGTTCAAGGCTTCAGAGAGTTCCTAACAAAAGATGGCTTTACAGAAATCTTCACCCCTAAAATTGTATCCGAGGGTGCAGAGGGTGGCACAGAAATATTTGAATTGAAGTATTTTGAAAATAAGGCCTATCTAGCTCAAAGTCCGCAGTTCTATAAGCAGATGTTGGTAGGCTCAGGCTTTGAAAGAGTTTTTGAGGTAGCTCATGTATATAGGGCTGAAGAACATAATACTAATAGGCATCTCAATGAATATGTAAGCATGGACCTAGAAATGGGCTTTATCCAAAACGAAGAAGATATTATGAATATAGAAGAAAACCTAATAATATTTATATTTAATAAAGTATCTAAGGAAGGAAGAAAGTATTTAGCTGCATTGAATGTAGCTATTCCTAACCTAAATAATAAAATTCCAAGATTAAAGTTTTCAGAAGCTCTAGAGATATTAAAAAAGGAATATAATAAAACAGATTTAGATGGAGACATGGATCCTGAAGGAGAAAAGCTAATTTGTAAGTACTCAAAAGAACACTTTGGTTCAGAATTCATCTTCTTAACTCACTACCCAAGAAGGAAGAGACCAATGTATACAATGCCCCTAGGTGAAACTGAAACTCATAGCTTTGACTTGTTATTTAGAGGAGTGGAAATTACCACGGGTGGTCAAAGAATCCATGACTACGATATGCTAATAAATAATATTATATATAAAGGCTTAACCCCTGAACTTTATCATAATTATACCAAGATTTTTAAATATGGGATGCCGCCCCATGGTGGTCTTGCCATTGGTCTAGAGCGAATTACAGCACAATTATTGTCTCTTGAAAATGTGAGAGAAGCATCGTTTTTCCCTAGAGATAGAACTAGATTAACCCCTTAATAAAAAGCATATCAAACTATTGCTTTATATAATCTTAATTTTACTATATAATTAGATACTACCAGAGTGTTCATTAAGTCAGACGTATAAATGTAACATATTACGCAAAGTCAACACACATTTGCATAATATGTTGTTATTGGGTTATACTAAAATACAGGAGGCGTTCGTTATGATAAGAGAAGCCCTTGAATATTTAATTAAATGGAAAAATGGAAACCATAGAAAGCCTTTAATAATTCGTGGAGCGAGACAGGTAGGCAAAACATGGATTATGAAGGAG
>DATCIH010000007.1:0-23364 GCA_036507955.1 Clostridiaceae bacterium
ATCTATAATGATAACCTCCTTTGTATTTATGCGGTTGACGAACCTGCATTTATTTTATCAAAGGAGGTTGTTTTTTTCTACTCATAGCTAAAAGCTTTTTAGAACCACGGGCATAGCCCGTGGTATTCAGTAAACTAAAAAAAATATACCTGATAGAAATCTATCAGGTATAAATTCTATTGGTGACTCCTAGGGGGCTCGAACCCCTGTATCCACCGTGAGAGGGTGGTGTCTTAACCGCTTGACCAAGGAGCCTTATTAGCAACAAAGATAATAATACTATAATTTAATCCTACTGTCAATTAATTTTCTTAAACCTTATTAAAATTTGACAATCAATAACTTTTATTATATAATACATATAACTAATTAACAAGGATGGTGTATATGAACAAAATTACTGGTGTCTTCAGAGAAAAGAAACTAAAACTAACACCTCAGAGGATTGCAGTTTATAAATACTTAATGCATACTAATGAGCATCCATCAGCAGAAATAATCTATAAAGGTTTACAAGAAGAATATCCCACCATGAGTTTAGCTACGGTTTATAAAGCTTTAAAAACCCTAGTTGAAGTAGCCTTAGTGCAAGAAATTAATGTTGGTGAAGGAAATTTTAGATATGATGGTAAAGTGCAATCACATCCCCATATACAATGTATGAATTGTGGTAAAGTGGACGATGTAGAAAATGTCTATTTTGATGATTTAAATCAACGCATAAAAGAATTTACTGATTATGAAATTATAAGTAATCAAGTCTACTTCTACGGTTTTTGTATTAATTGCAAAAAGAAGTAAGCCAATTAACAGGCTTACTTCTTATTTATTTGTAACTATTTACTATTTCCATCCACTCTTTTCCATTGTAATTTCCCTTTAATATATTTGAAATCTTCATGGATAACATGGAATTTAATTTTAATGGCAAATCATACTGTAAAAGCATATTATTAATATCAGCATTATATAATTCAGCTTCAGCTACTGAGTTTAAACCTATTAACTTTTTATTACTTTCTTTATTATCACTAATTGTAGCTTTTTTTACTAAATCAGTTTGAAAATCCTTTGAAATGAATTTTATAAGGCATTTGACTTCTGATACATTTTTACTATTAGTTGGAACAGTTAATATTGTACTTACTCCAATCAAATTTAACTTAATTCCTATATCTGAATTTGAATCTAGCATTTGAACATCAGCACTATTGATTCGATCATTAAAATATGATGGTAAAATGAGAAATGGAAAGCTGCCCCTGTTAAGCCCATCAATACTTTCTTCCCCACCTTTTTCTAAAGTTTCAGAATTAATGATTCCTGCCTTATATAATATATTCCCTTGATCAAAAATATGTTGAAAGTCAATAATATTATATTTATTTATATCCTTTCCATAATTGTCTTCAAGGGTAACTGTGTTAATTTTGTTATTACTAACTGAAGACATAATCACTGAATTAATATCCATATCATCACTTAATATATAGGGGATTTTAATTTTTCCTTTATGAAGTTTATTTATTACTAAAGCCAGATCCGATATATTTTTAGGCACCTTTACATTCAACTCATTTAAGCTCTTTTGATTATATAAAACCTCTAACACGTAAGGGAATAAAGAAATACCATAATACTTATCTTGATATCTAGAATAATTTGTTATTACAGTATAACTATTTTTGTTAAGGTCGTATTTTTCATAATCCAAAGATATATCTGCTAATAATCCTTTCTGAGTAAGTTCTATCATATTGTTTCTGTTGGTTATCAACATGTCTACCTTGCCTTTACTTAATGAGTCTATAAGGTTATCTTTACCTTTCTTTGTATCAGAATTGCTACCCAAAAATTTATTAACGTATTCAATTTTTATATTCTTATTTTTACTTCCAAACTCATCTAACATATACTTTATTAATTCGGTAGAATGACTGTCTTTTACATCTATATAAATATTTAAATTGCCCATTTCCTTAGATGACTTATTTGTGCAACCAAATATAACTATAGATTGAAGTGATAATATTATAATTATGGTCAGTACTCTTTTCAACTTATCCACCTCTTTAAAATTTTCTAAAATAAACTACTTTTATTTTATGTAAAATAATTAAATCTATAATTAAATCATATAAATAAATAGAGGTGATTTTATGAAATTAAAGGTAATTTTTCTAAAGAAAAAATTTATAATTTTATTTACAATAGGATTAATTATATTAATTATTCTTATTCTTTTTATTCTTTTTATTCTTTCTGAATCTAAATCTACTGCAACCTTCAGTATTTATGACCAAAACTTAATAAGTAGTGCGGACCTTAATGGAGATGGGATAGCTGATTTAGTTTACATTAAGACGGAAGCTAACAAATATTATATGGAAGCTTCAATTAAAGGTAAAAATCTAAAATTTACACCAGATATTCATATCCCAAGTCTCGGTTCCTACTTACCTTATTGGCCAATGCATGTTACTTTTTTTGATACTAATAGAGATAATGTACCAGAAGTATTTCTTCAGTCTGGAGAAAAGGATACGAGCCTTCAGCATGTATTTATATGGGAGAACGAAGGTTTTAAGGATATACTTTGGAATAATAATAATTTAATAGGTTTTGCTGATAGTAAAAATAATAAAACGCCTAAATTCATAAGCGCAAAATATACTAATGGAGATATGAACTTCACCTATTATATTCTATTAAAGAACAAATACCAAAGCTATACCTATAACTACCCAAATAGCTATTTAGGTAAAAATACTATAGCAGCTTTTATTAAATATATAGAAGCCCTGCCAGGTAGCAAGGATTATCAACCAAAGGATATAAATTATAACGGAAACAATACTTCCAGTCAAAATGCTGTTGAAAAATTACTTGCTCAAAAATGCGACTTTATCTTTGAAGATGGTGTTTTCATGGACACTAAATGGAATAAAGAAGGAGAACCTATTGAAGTTAACTGGTCATTAAACTTTAAAGCTGTAAGCACTTTAAACAAGTTGGATAGCAAGAAAATCAACTTGGATATACAGCTTAAATATGATGAAACTAAAAATAGCACCTTTTTATTTAAAATTTACAAAATTACGTTAAAAAATTAAAGGGACCGTTTAACGGTCCCTAGGGGGATGGGGGGTTCTAGCATAATTATAATTATGCTAATGGAGATTTCTCTCCTATCACTTTTATATTATTTACATAAAACATATAGATTATACATATTAAAAATATATTTAGGAGGACGTTATAAATGTTTATTGAAAAAAGTAATAAGCTTGATAAAATAGAAACTTTAATTGGAGATACCTGTTATATTACTGGCATTATAAAAGGAAATGGTCTGTTAAAAATAGATGGTAATATTGATGGAGATATACTCTGGCAAGATGATATAATAATAGGCAATTCAGCCTTATGTAAAAGTAATTTAAGTTGTAAAAATGCAATAATAGATGGCACCCTTCTGGGTAATGTTTTTTGTGAACAAACCTTAGTTATAAGCAGCAAAGGTAAAATCACAGGAGACTTAACAGTAGAAAATCTAGTTGTTAAGGAAGGTGGTTTTTTAGATGGTAAATGTACAATGGTTGTGAAGAGGGATTCTCAAGATTTAATTGATTAAAAATTTATTTAGGGGGCTTTCACCCCCTAACTTTAGCATCCAATCGATTTACTTGGATTACAGCAGGACAGATAGAATAATGCGATGATAAACAATATGCTGTTGTCTACTAAACCGCTTTTACCGCCACCAGTTATTCCTTTCTTACTAAATTGAAGTATAATAAGGATAAGAATTACTAATGTAGGAAAACTGCAGCAATTTCCTCCGCCAAGTACTGGCATTGGAGTGTAAATATTACTTACACTTTCATTTGATTTACTACTCTTGCTCATTTGAAACCCCCCTTTCTGGGCAATGGTTTGATGTATAATAATTTCTTCGCTTGTTTCTTAATATATACTATTCATTCTGAGTGTTATTGTGATATTATGTTTACTTCTTTTTCAATATTTTACTAATACCATAAAGCTGAATTATAGTATCTAGGATCTGTCCCTTTTCAGTGTCTAACATAGGTTTGATTGCAGACATGACTTCTAATCTTTTGTCATTAACTAGACCTGTTCCTGCTCCTGCTCCTATTCCATCGGCTACGTTCTCTCCTTCGGTACCCATTCCTAGGTTTGACATGAAATCTGACAATTGAGACATATCAATATTGTTTAATAGGCTTGCTATATTGTTTTGTTCAGGCTTTACTTCTTGTTTTTCTGTTTCTTTAACTACATCTGGTTGTATTACTTCTTTTTCCCTATTATGCTTTTTATGCTTAGACATTTATTTCCCTCCTTTAAAACTATTAAAATGTTTTAAGGGGTAGGTAGCTTTACCCCTTAATATCCATATATCATATAGTATATTTATTACAGCAAGATAAAAAATAGATAGTTATAATAAATAAAATGCTGTTATCTACTATTGGTTTTGCTTTACCTTTAATTTTATTTTTACTAAACTGTAAAATTATCAGTATTAAAATTGCAAGCGTAGGTAGACTACAACCTGAGTTAGTTAATTGATTATTCATTGTAATGACCCCCTATTTACGTTTAAGACCTAACATTCTTCAACTTCAGTTTCAGTTTCAGTTTCTACATTAACTATATTTGTATTAGATCCGCCTAAACCATCAGATAGCACGAAAAGAATTCCTATTATAATTAATATAAACCATAGGTTGCCACCTTTTCCGAGAAAACTTGCGCCTGGGAAGCCAGTAAAACCATTGTTGATTTCTGATTTACAAGAGCGCCTTGATCTTTTTGATCTTTTTGATCTTTTTGATCTTCTTGAACTTTCGCATATTTCTGGACAATTTCCGCCACCAAAGAAATTACCAAAACCCTGGCCACCTCTGGAAAATCCTATAAAGACTATTGCTATAAGTATCCATAAGGTTATATTACCTGATGATCTACCACGAAATCCAGTTACAGCCATTTCATGAATTGCTTCTTCCATATCTATCACTCCTTTTATTATGTTGCCATCCTTTGTATTAGTATATATTATTCTTATCTATTAAAATTGACACAATAAAGGTACCTGCTCCATAACTAAAAATTTAAAATATTATTATCAAAAAACAAAATAGTGGGGTATGTAAACTTATGGTTTACATACCCCACTATTTTGTTAATAATTAATAGTTAACTATTAATTGAAAACTATTAAGAACCTATTCAAATTGTTAATCTTCAAGGAGAATTTCGAGCAGCTTATCCTTTCCAATTTTGGTGGTGGAAGAAAAATTTATTAACACTTCATTCTCATCTAGCTGAAGCGTCTCTCTAATAATCCTATTGTTTTTTATAATTTCCGTTTTACTTATTTTATCTGATTTTGTGCAAACCACTATAGTTTCATAACCATAATGTTTAATCCAATTTCTCATAATTACATCCTCTGATGTAGGTTTATGTCTTGAATCAACTAATAATACAACTCTTTTTAGCTGAGGTCTTTTTAAGAGATATCTTTGTATAATATCCCCCCATTTAGCTTGTTCTACCTTTGAAACCTTAGCATAACCATAACCTGGAAGGTCCACAATATAAATTTTTTCATTAATTAAGAAAAAGTTTATAAGGCGTGTTTTACCAGGAGTTGAACTAACCTTTGCCAGCTTTCTTCTATTTGTTAAGGCATTGATCAAAGTAGATTTGCCCACATTGGACCTACCTACAAAGGCAACCTCAAACCTATTATCCACTGGGTATTGACTTGGTAGTACTGCTGAGGTTATAAATTCAGATTTAGTAATTTCATTCATTAATTCCACCCACAATAGCATTTTTTAAAACATCGTCAATGTTAGCAGCAAGTATTATTTTAAGTTTATTCTTTATAGTGCTTGGTAACTTTTCTATATCCTTTTCATTCCCTTTTGGAATAATAATTGTATCAATTCCGGCTCTATAAGCTGCTAGAGATTTTTCCCTTAGCCCACCTATAGGTAAAACTCTCCCTGTTAAAGTTATCTCCCCTGTCATGGCCACATTATGTTTTACTTCAATACCCTTAAGAGCTGATACCATAGCTGTTACCATTGTTACTCCTGCTGATGGCCCATCCTTTGGAACAGCGCCTTCAGGAACATGAATATGTATATCCTTATCTTTATAAAAGTCTGGATTTATTTCATATTTACTAGTATTTGATCTTATATAACTATATCCAGCCTTTGCTGACTCCTTCATAACATCACCCAACTGACCAGTTAATTCAAGTTTACCCGTTCCAATCATAGCAGAAACTTCAATTGGTAAGGTATCTCCTCCATATGCGGTCCAAGCCATACCCATTACAACTCCAATTCTATCCATTTCTTCAGCTTTATCATAATTAAATCTTGGAGCTCCTAAATATTTTTCTACAGTTGAATCATTTACTATTATTCTATCTTTATTTTTTTCTAACATTTCAGCTATAGCTTTTCTTATAATAGATGCCAGACTTCTTTCTAAGCTTCTCACTCCTGATTCCCTGGTATAGCCTTCAATAAGCTTATAAATACTGTTATCCTCAAAACTGATTTTATCTTTTGTAACACTATGCTCAGCTAATTGCTTTAAAAGCAGATGTTCTTTTGCAATATTAAATTTTTCCTCGGAAGTATACCCAGGAATCTCAATAATCTCCATCCTATCAAGTAATGGTCTAGGAATAGTATCTAAAGTATTTGCAGTGGTTATAAAAAGCACCTTAGATAAATCAAAATCCAACTCTAAATAATGGTCTCGGAAGGTACTATTTTGTTCACTATCTAAAACCTCCAATAAAGCATCTCCAGGATCACCTCTATAATCGTTACTCATTTTATCTATCTCATCTAATAAAAATAAAGGATTTTTACTTTTAGCCTGTTTCATACCATATATTATTCTTCCAGGAATAGAACCTACATAGGTTTTCCTGTGACCTCTTATTTCAGCCTCATCCTTAACCCCACCTAGGGACATTCGCACAAAATTTCTATTCAGAGCATTAGCTATAGATTTTGCAATAGAGGTTTTCCCAACTCCAGGAGGTCCAACGAGACATAAAATAGGTCCTTTTAAGAAATTACTCATCTTTTTTACTGATAAATATTCTATTACTCTATCCTTTACCTCTTCAAGTCCACAATGCTCTTTTTCTAAGATAGCCCTTGCATTTTTTATATCAATTTTATCCTCTGTCTCTTTAGTCCAAGGTAAATCTAAAATCCAATCCAAGTAGGTTCTTATTACACTTCCTTCAGCAGAGTAACTTCCGTTATTTTTTAATCTGTCAAGTTCATATAAAGCCTTTTCTTTAACAATTTTAGGAAGTTTAGCTTTGTTAATTTTGCTCTTATAAAGGCTTATCTCCTTTTTATCATCATCCTCTTCTCCAAGTTCCTCTTGGATAGCTTTCATCTGTTCTCTTAAATAATAATCCCTTTGGATTTTATCTATCTTGTCTTTTACTTTAAGGCCTATTTTACGTTCTACCTTTAGGATATCTATTTCATTATTAATAATTATGAGCAATTTTTCGAGTCTCATGTTAACATTCTGAGCTTCTAATAATTCTTGCTTTTTATCGCCCTTAAGCATGAGATAGGAACTCACTATGTCCGCGAGTCTCCCAGGCTCTTCTAAATCATCTAATGTTATTAATGCTTCTGATGGAATGCTCCCAGAAAGCTTAATGTAATCATCAAAGGCGTCCTTAATTGAACGAACTAACGCTTCTGATTTTATAGGCTCAAATATTTCTTCCTCGGAAAGAGCCGCTAATTCAACAATAAAAAAGGGATCGGTTTGTGTAAACTTTAATATTTCTGCTCTTTTCTCGCCTTCTACAAGCACTCTTACAGTATCACCAGGAAGCTTAAGTATCTGCTTAATACTACAAATAGTACCTACTTTAAATATATCTTCTTCTTCTGGTTCTTCAATATTAGCATCCTTTTGAGTCACTAGACAAATATGTTGCCCCTCTGACATAGCGTTTTCTAATGCCAATATAGATTTATCTCTTCCTACATCAAAATGTAGAACCATATACGGAAAAATTGTTATACCTCTTAGCGGGATTAGAGGAAGAATTTCTATATTATTATCCATATTTCTACCTCATTTCTAATATATATTGAAAACTACAATGGTAATTATAGTTAGACAAATACATATTATACATGTAAAATTTATATTTTACAATCTTTTCTCGCCGATTTATATTGATTTATATTGATTGTATAATCAATAATATAAACAATTACCTTAAGATTTTAGCTGATAATATGTCATTTTCTTCCTTAGAAGGATAAATCTTACCTTCCTTATTAACCTTTATAATTGAGATTTCAATAGCTTCCCTTATATTTTCTATAGGTATAATCTCAATATCATCACAATTAGTTATACCCATTTTCATGTTTTCCATTGGCACTATAACTTTTTTTATTCCTGCTTTTTTCGCAGCAGATATTTTGGCATTTATACCTCCAATGGCCTTTACCTTGCCATAAATAGTTAACTCTCCAGTCATTGCAATAGTGTTATCTACAGGCCTTTTAACTATTGCGCTATAGATTGCAGTAGCGATAGTTATACCAGCCGAGGTGCCATCTACTGGAGTACCCCCTGGAAAATCAATATGGATATTATAATCTTTAGTATCGATTGAAAATTCATTATTTAAAACTGTTATTACATTTTCAACAGAACCTTTAATAGTGCTTTTCCTTGATACTTTTCTATTTTTACTTTGTATGAACTCCTCTTCGATGATTCCTGTAATTTTTATCTGGCCCTTTCCCTTAGTACATTTACTTGCTGCTACCTCAATTTCTAGTAGTGTTCCTAAATTGGGTCCGTAAACTGCTAACCCATTAACCAAACCAATTTCTGAAGATTCCCTTAAAAATCTTTCCAGCTTTGGAGTATACTGGCCATTGTCAATTACCCACTGAACATCCTCTCTGCTTATAAAACTCCTATTTTCATTCATAGCAATACCATAAGCAAGCTGAACTATATTTACGGCATCTCTTCCATTATCCGCATACTTTCCAATAAGTTTCTTTCCTTCATCATCAAGTTTGATTTTAACTTTTTCAGCTGCTTTCATTCCAATCTTTTCTAGTTCTTCCGGAAGTAATCCTCTGAAAAATATTTCAATACATCTTGATCTAAGTGCAGGGGTTATTTCCTCAGGACTCTTTGTTGTGGCTCCTATAAGTCTAAAATCTGCAGGAAGACCGTTGTCAAAGATATCCTTGATATAATTGGGGATATTAGGGTTGTCGTTATTATAATATGCGCTCTCAAAATATACTTTTCTATCCTCTAGAACCTTCAATAATTTATTAATCTCTATTGGGTGAAGTTCTCCTATTTCATCAATAAATAAAATTCCTCCATGGGCTTTAGTAACCGCACCTAATTTGGGTTGTGGTATACCAGCTATTCCCAGAGGCCCTGCTCCTTGATAAATAGGATCGTGAACTGATCCTATTAAAGGATCTGCAATACCTCTATCATCACATCTTACAGTAGTTCCATCTATTTCTATAAATTTAGCATTATTCTTAAAAGGGGATACTTTGTTTTTCTTAGCAGCATCAAGAACTAATCTAGCAGCAGCAGTTTTACCTACTCCTGGAGGTCCATATATAATAATATGTTGCGGATTAGGGCCACAGATTGCTGCTTTTAAAGCTTTTATGCCCATTTCCTGGCCTATAATATCTCCAAAGGATATTGGCCTGCTCTTTTCTGTAAGAGGCTCTGTAAGCTTTATGCTATTTAATTTTCTAAGCTTCTCTACCTCTTTTTTGTTTTCCTTTTCTATCACTATCTTAGTACTTTTTTGTTGCTTTAAAGCATTCATAAAATATAAACCCATAACCACAGTGAAAAATATTTCTAATATAATCAATATATTTGTCACAAATAAAACCTCCTAAAAATACATAGCACCTTCTAATTATGGTCATTAAATCATATTATATTCCTAAAAATACATAAAATAGTATTGTAGGTAACACTATTTTATGTATTTTTAGGAAACAAAAAAACAGCATAACAAATGCTGTTTTTATATACTTATATTTAACTAAGCTGTTTCTGTACCTTTTCTACCCTTACCCTTTTTGTTTTGCTTTATTGGAAGTCTTTTTCCTCCCTCAGCCATTTCATATTCAGGTAGTTTTTCTGTAACAGTCTTTTCAGTTATAATCACTTTTGATATAGCTTCATTAGAAGGGATATCAAACATAATATCTTTCATCACATCTTCTATAATAGCTCTTAACCCTCTAGCACCAGTATTTCTACTTATTGCTTCCTTGGCTATAGCCTTTAGTGCATCTTCTCTAAAATCAAGCTCAACGTTGTCTAACTCAAAAAGCTTTTTGTATTGTTTAACAAGTGCATTCTTAGGCTCAGTAAGAATATTTATGAGAGCAGTATCATCTAAAGAATCTAAGGTAACTACCATAGGTAATCTACCTACGAATTCTGGGATAAGACCATACTTAATAAGATCTCCAGGCATAATTTCCTTAAGAACTCTTCCAATATCCCTTTCCTTCTTTGATTGTACATCCGACCCGAAACCTATGGAGCCTTGTCTTGTTCTTTTCTCAATAATCTTTTCAACTCCATCAAAGGCACCTCCACAAATAAACAATATATTCGTAGTATTTATTTGTATAAACTCTTGATGTGGATGTTTCCTTCCTCCTTGAGGTGGAACAGAAGCAGTGGTACCCTCAAGTATCTTTAATAATGCTTGTTGAACACCCTCACCCGAAACATCTCTTGTTATTGAAGGATTTTCAGATTTTCTCGCAATCTTATCGATCTCATCAATATAAATTATACCCTTTTCGGCTCTTTCAATATCGTAATCTGCATTTTGGATTAATTTTAATAAAATGTTTTCTACATCTTCTCCAACATACCCTGCCTCAGTTAAGGTAGTAGCATCAGCAATAGCAAAAGGCACATTCAAGAATCTTGCTAAAGTCTGAGCAAGTAATGTTTTACCAGTACCCGTAGGCCCAAGCATCAATATATTACTCTTTTGAAGTTCTACATCTATATCGCTATCATTTAAGTTGATCCTCTTATAGTGATTATAAACTGCAACAGATAGTGATTTTTTTGCATCCTCCTGGCATATAACATATTGATCTAAGTAGTTTTTAATTTCATTAGGCTTAGGCAATGCACCTACGTCTATCTGAACATTTTCTTCGAATTCATCTGTAATTATCTCAGAACATAACTCTATACACTCATCACAGATATATACGCCTGGTCCTGCAATAAGTCTTCTGACTTGATCCTGATTTTTACCACAAAAAGAACATTTTAATTGTTTCTTATCATCAAGTTGCTTCATATGAACACCTCACTCGGTTATTTCTTCTTTGTCATTACCCCATCAATTAAACCATAATTCATTGCTTCTTCTGCTGACATAAAATGATCCCTTTCAGTATCTCTTTCAATAATATCTAATGGCTGGCCAGTTTTTTCGCTAAGAATCTGATTTAAATTCTTTTTAATTTTTAAAATTCTTTCTGCATGAATACCAATATCTGTAGCCTGACCTTGAAAGCCGCCTAAAGGTTGATGTATCATTATTTCACTATTAGGTAAAGCAAATCTCTTCCCTTTTGCACCTGCTGCTAAAAGGAAGGAACCCATTGAAGCTGCCATACCAATACAAATAGTAGAAACATCTGATTTTATGTATTGCATAGTATCATAAATTGCCATACCAGCTGTAATAGATCCACCTGGACTATTTATATATAAGGATATATCCTTATCTGGATCTTCCCCTTCTAAAAATAATAATTGAGCAACTACTAAACTAGCAGTAACTTCATTTACTTCTTCGCTAAGTAAAATTATCCTATCCCTTAATAATCTTGAAAAAATGTCGTATGATCTTTCCCCTCTATTAGTTTGTTCAACTACTATAGGAACTAAACTCATAATTACCCTCCTTATTTAAATAAACATGAAATTTTCTTAATTAACTTAAGCTATTTCCTTGCTGTTATCTACTAAAAATTTAACTATTTTTTCATTTACTACCCCAAGCTTAATGAAATCATGTTGATTTTGTAATAATAATTTTGTAGTTTGTTCAACATCTTTACTTTCGTATGCACTTGCCATTTCAGAAGCTTTCTTTGCTATTTCTTCTTCCGTTGGTATTATTTCTTCAGCTGCTGCAATCTTTTCAAAAACTAAATCTGTCTTTACCCTCTTTACAGCACTTTCCTTCATATAAATTCTAACTTGATCTTCAGTACTATTTGTATATTGATAATATGTCTTCAAATCTAAGCCTTGATAACTTAATCTTCCTTCTAAATCTTTTAGCATAGCATCTACTTCTTTATCTATCATAATAGAAGGAATATCAACTTCCATATTTGCACAAACAGCATCAACGACTGCTTCCTCATATTCAATTTTAGCTTTTTGGATATTTGCCTCTGATAGTTCCCTTTTAATATCTGCTTTTAGCTGGTCTAAAGTCTCAAATTCTGAAGACTCTTTAGCAAATTCATCGTCTAAAGCTGGAAGTTCTTTTACTTTAATTCCTTTAATTGTAACTTCAAATTTAGCTACTTTACCATTTAATTCTTCCTTACCATATTCAGCTGGGAACGTAACATCAACATCTTTGCTTTCTCCTATTTTCATACCAACAAGTTGTTCTTCAAAGGTATCAATAAAGCTATGAGAACCTATCTCTAAAGAATAATCCTCACCAGTGCCTCCTTCAAAAACTACGCCATCAACAAAACCCTTGAAATCTATTATAGCTATGTTTCCATTTTCAATGGTTCCTTCAGTCAAATCTTCTATTCTGCTGTTTTTTTCTACCATTGATTTTAATCTTGCTTCAATGTCTTTATCCTGTACAGAAGGATCTACCTTCTTAGCTTCTATATTTTTGTATTCTCCTAAAGTTACCTCTGGTTTTACGATTACCTTTGCAGTATAAACAAATTCCTCTCCGCCCCCTATATGTACAACATCTATTTCCGGGAAATCCACTGGGGAGATATTGTTTTCCTTTATAGCTTCAGGATAAGTTACTTCACAGCAAAAATTAACTGCATCTTCATAAAAAACCCCTTCACCATAATGCCTTTTTATTAAACTAATAGGTACCTTGCCCTTTCTAAAGCCTGGTACACTATATTTGGCAGCATTTTTAGTATATGATTTTTGTATAGCTTCTTCAAATATGGCCGCTTCAACAGTTACCTCTATAGAAATAACATTCTTTTCTAAATTTTCAACTTTTACCTTCATTAAATATTCCTCCTAAAGCTTATGTGTATATTAACCATAATATTATATCATAATATACTAACCTTTTACAATTAATATATTTATTATAATACTATTTTATATTTAAATTAAAGCAGCATACCTTTTATTATATACTATTACAAGAATAGATATACTTACTATAATCCAATATTTAAGATATCACTATTCATCCTAGTTGACTACAAAATCAGAATTCAAATATTTTGTCTTACTATCTACCACCACCGTAATACCCTTAGAAGTTATCTCTCCAAATGTTATATCATACCCTGATATAACTTCTTTGCTTATTCTATTACCGCTATTTATATTGTAAATCCATATATAAAGTAAAGGATCATTTTTTATGTATGGTAACTGACTTATATAAGCAATATTATCATTGTCTAAAAAAACAGGTTGAGTTGCCCAAACAAATGCTGGTTTCTCTTTTATAGTATCCTCTTTTTTAAATTGTGTCCCTGATGTTGATATATAATCCTTGGCGGTTATATCAGTAACCTTCCCTTGCGAATCAATCAAGTACATAATTTGACCCTTACTGTCAAAAAACAAAATTTTTTTACCGTCAGGACTAATTCTATAATAAACTGTACTATCCAAAGGGGTTATATAATCAAATTTTACTGAATTATCTTTTTTTTCATAAACTGCTTGAATAATTTCCGATCCTACAGTAATACTATAGCTGTTTTCTTCCGTATCCTTTTTTATATTGGGAGTTGGAGTAATACTTTTTTTAATAACCTTTTTAACTTGCTTCTTAGCGGTTAAGGATACAACATATTTCACATTATTTTTAACCCATACTTTTATATGTAAAAACGAATTTTCCCATAATAGAAACAAAAATATTATAATAAGAATTAACAAAATAATAAATATTATACTTCTTTTTTTTCTTTTTTTCATATGCTTTTTATATCTACTACTAAATATACTTGGCTTACCCAATGTCCCAGCCTCCTATAACTAAACTATTTTCATTATAACTCAAATAAAAGCAGTTAGTAATGTTTTTTTATATGACTTGAGATTTTTTTAATGCAGGAACTAATTTCACTCCAACAGCATCAACTAATAAGAGTAAAATCATATCTTTTATCAAAAATGGAACAACTCCTGTCATAATACCACTTGCTATTGACATGGACTTATGTAGGTACAGATTCACAATTAAAAGTAAATATGCAACTCCTATTAAATAATCGATTATAAGGCCAATAAACAAAATAAAGTATAGACTGAAAAAGCTACTATTTTTAATGAATTCCTTACCTTTACCAATTATATATGCAGCAAAGACAAATCCAATTATGTATCCAAAGGTAGGCTGTAACAAATAACCTATTCCTCCACCATTTGAAAAAATAGGAATACCTATTAATCCTAAAATAACATAAACTAATTGGGATAAAGCACCCAGCCTTGAACCAAGAACTATTCCAGCAAGTGCGCAGAAGAAAAATTGCAAAGTCACTGGGACAGTAGTAATGGGAATTTTAATAAAGGTGCCAACTATAGTTAAAGCTGCAAATATCCCAACTAATACCAAATCTCTTGTTTTCATAAACCAATTCCTTTCCTAAAGAATAATCATTATATTACAACAAAAATGTAAAATTGTCTACATGTTAAATTGCGCCTTTGTTGATAGACGCACTATAAGACTATCCAATAATATGAATAGTCTTATAGAAACATTTAATTTAGATAAAAGTCAATTGGATTGTACTGAATACTAACCTTGCTTACCTTTACATCTATAGCTTTAATAAAAGCCTTAGCAGTATCTATACAAGTAAACACAGGGACTCTATGTTCCGCAGCTTTTCTTCTTAGTATAAACCCATCTGTTCCATTGATATTTCCTTTAGTTGGAGTATTTAGTATCAAAGTTACCTCACCCTTAGCTATAAGCTTCTTTATACAATCTAAGCCTATAATAGTGCAGCTTACGCCTCTTTCTTTTAAATAAGCTCCTGTCTCTTCTGAGGCTATTATATTAAATCCACGGTTTTCATATTCTAAAACAATTTCGAGTCCTTCCTTAAAATCTACCTTCTTTAAAGCTACATATAAAACTCCCTCTGTTGGAACATCGATGCCTGAAGCAAAGAAACCTTTGTATATAGCAATGTTCAAGTCTCTATCTACTCCCAGTACCTCTCCAGTAGATTTCATTTCAGGGCCTAAATAAATGTCCACATCAGCTAGCTTTTCATTTGAAAATACTGGGACCTTAACAGCGTATAGCTTTTTATTTTCTAGTAGACCCGTTCCATATCCAAGGTCCTTTAGCTTATTTCCTAACATTAAATTTACAGCTATATTAACCATTGGAATTCCAGTTACCTTACTAAGTATAGGTACTGTCCTGGATGCTCTTGGATTAACCTCGATTACATATATATCCTTACCATCATAGGCATATTGTATGTTGATTAAGCCACAAGTTTTAAGTCCTACTGCGATCTTTTTTGTTGATTCTACTAATTGTTTAACTGTTTCAGGATTTAAGGATACGTACGGATATATTGTAATACTATCTCCCGAATGTACTCCCGTTCTTTCCACATGCTCCATTATCCCTGGAATAAGTATATCCTCCCCATCACAGATAGCATCTACCTCAATCTCTGTTCCCTTTACATACTTATCCATAAGTATTGGGTACTCACTAGATAAATTCACAGCTTCGTCCATATATCTAGTCAATGTTTCATCGTCATAAACTACCTGCATTGCCCTTCCACCTATAACATAAGATGGTCTTACAATAACAGGATATTGTAGCTTAGGTGCCATTTCTAAGGCTTCCTCCGTGGTGGTAACTGCCACCCCATTTGGAGTCAGTATATCTAGTTCCTTAAGAAAATGTCTAAATTTATCCCTATCCTCTGCAAGATCAATGGATTTATGTGAGGTTCCAAGTATTTTAACTCCTCTTTTATGAAGCTTTTCTGCTAAGTTAATAGAAGTCTGCCCTCCAAATTGTACGATAACCCCTTCTGGTTTTTCTTCCCTTATAACATTCATGACATCATCAATATATAAGGATTCAAAATACAGTTTATCTGCGGTATCAAAATCTGTACTAACAGTTTCAGGATTATTATTAATGATAATAGACTCATAGCCTGCATCATTAATTGCCCATACTCCATGGACGCAGCTATAATCAAATTCAATTCCCTGACCAATCCTAATAGGTCCTGAGCCTATAACTATTATTTTTTTTCTATCTGATATAATGTTTTCATCTTCTTTTTCATAACAGGAATAATAATAAGGTGTACTGGACTCAAACTCTCCTCCACAGGTATCAACCATCTTATAAACAGGATAAACTCCACTGTTTTCTCTCATAGTATGGAGTTCCTCTTCTTCAATTTTTGATAACTTACAAATTTCCCTATCTGTAAAACCCATAGCCTGAGCTTTTATCATTTTAGCTTCATCTATTCCGTCAACAAGGCTTTTTTCCATGTCAATGATGCTACTAATGCCATTTAAAAACCATAAATCTATTTTAGTAAGAGCATTTATATCTTTCAAACTAACTCCCCGTCTAATAAGCTCCGCTATTACAAACAATCTTTCATCATCCTGATTAGCTAGCTTTTCATATAGATCCTTAAGCTCCATATCACTAATTTCAGGTACCCATAAGCCTGTAACCCTTCCCTCCAGTGAAATTACTGCTTTCAAAAGAGCGGACTCGAAAGTTCTATCGATAGCCATAACCTCTCCTGTAGCCTTCATCTGTGTACCGAGTCTTCTTTCAGCTTTGTTAAATTTATCAAAGGGCCACTTTGGTATCTTTACAACTATATAATCTAAGGTTGGTTCAAAACAAGCACTAGAATTTTCAGTTACATAATTTTTTAATTCATCTAAGCTATAGCCAATGGCAATCTTTGCTGCAATTTTTGCTATAGGGTATCCTGCTGCTTTAGATGCAAGGGCACTAGATCGGCTAACCCTAGGATTAACTTCTATAACAACATAATTGTTACTTTCAGGATCAAGGGCAAACTGAACATTACACCCTCCCTCAATTTTAAGGCTTCGTATAATGTCAATTGAAGCTTTTCTGAGCATTTGATATTCCTTATCTCGAAGTGTTTGTGAAGGAGCTACCACTATACTATCTCCTGTATGTATACCTACTGGGTCTAAATTTTCCATATTACAAATAATTATGCAATTATCTTTCTTATCTCTCATAACCTCATATTCTATTTCTTTCCAGCCAGCAACACTCTGTTCAAGAAGAATCTGCCCAATTGGACTCATTTCAATTCCTCTTTCACATATTTCTACCAAATCTTCCATAGCTTCAACTATGCCACCGCCGGTGCCACCTAAGGTATAGGCAGGTCGGATTATCACAGGAAGACCATATTTATTTACAAATTCTAAACATTCCTTAATTCCCGTTGCTATTATACTTTTAGCAATTGGCTGATTTATCTCAAGCATTAACTCTTTAAAAGCTTCTCTATCCTCAGCTTTTTTAATTGCTTCACTGTTTGTGCCTACAAGCTTGCAATTATATTTGCTTAGTATACCCTGTTCATGAAGTTCCATAGCAAGATTGAGTGCAGTCTGGCCTCCAAACCCTGCCAGTATTCCATCTGGTCTTTCTTTTTCTATTATTGCAGTTATACATTCAAGCTTTAAGGGCTCAATATATACCTTATCTGCAATATTCAAATCTGTCATTATAGTTGCAGGATTACTATTAATAAGTATAGTTTCAATACCTTCTTCTTTTATTGCTTTGCAAGCTTGAGTACCAGAATAATCAAATTCTGCAGCTTGCCCAATTATTATTGGACCAGATCCTATTATTAATATTTTTTTTAGACTTCTATCTAATGGCATTAATTTTTCCCCCTCAAGTCCATATTTGCTATGAATTTATCAAAGAGATAAGCTGTATCTATAGGACCTGGACAGCCCTCTGGGTGAAACTGCACTGAAAATACAGGAAGTTTTTCATGTCTCATTCCCTCTACAGTGTCATCGTTAAGATTTATATGGGTTATTATCATTCCACTATTTTTCATGCTTTCACTATCCACTGCAAAACCATGGTTTTGTGAGGTAATATAGGCTCGATCAAGATCAATATCATAAACCCCATGGTTCCCTCCTCTATGGCCAAATTTCATCTTATAAGTATTTCCACCTAGTGCTAGACACAATATTTGATGCCCAAGACATATTCCAAAGGTAGGAAACTTTTTTATAATTTGCTTAGTAGTCGCTATGGTTTCTAAGCTAAGCTTAGGGTCTCCCGGACCATTACTTAGTAATATTCCTTCTGGATTAAGTTCCAATATTTCTTCATAGCTTACATTATAAGGAAGGATTGTTATATCACAATCTCTTTCCTTGAGGTTTCTAATAATATTTGCCTTAACCCCAAGATCAATTAAGGCTACCCTATGACCAAAACCAGGAATGCTAATCTTCTTTTTAGTGCTAACTTCCTCCATGAAATTGAATTTATATTCAGTATTAAGCATAATACTTTTTAATTTTTCAACGCAAAATTCCTCATTTGATATGACACACTTCATGGCTCCAGCACTTCTAATCTTTTTTGTTATGCTTCTTGTATCCACATCGTATATTCCTACAACCTTCATATCATAAAGCATATCTTGGATGCTTTCTTCACTCTTATAATTTGAAGGATTATTACATATACTTTTTACTATAAACCCTCTAGCATATAACTTTTCAGATTCATTTTCTTCTCTATTTACTCCATAGTTGCCTATAAGCGGATATGTCATAGTAACCACTTGACCTGCGTAGGAGGGATCCGTTAACACTTCCTGATAACCAGTCATACATGTATTGAAAACGAGCTCCCCTATAGAGGTTCCTGTTTTTCCAAAGCCCTTTCCTATATAAATTGTCCCATCCTCAAGATATAAAATTCCTTTCATATAATGACCTCCAATTATGATTTTAAAAATAACATTTATACATAACAAGTTTATGTTAAATATCAAAAATGATATTATGGTCTCATTCATAAACAATATAAGGCTTTTAAAAATTTATACTTATGCACTATTTGCTTATATTTATACATAACATTATCATAGTTGATTTTATCTGTCAACCTTTATATACCATACTTTTTCCACTTAAAAATAGGAAAACACCTTCCACATATGGCGAAAGATGTTTTCCTTTAGGTTTGTCCTAATAGGTAAGTTTCCAAATTTTAAACATCCTTTTAGCCTCTCAGTGCTACTTTAAAGGGTTATTTATATTATTCCTTTAATTTCTTCAATACTATTAATTCCTTCCTTACCCATAAACCTTTCTAAACCATCTATAATATCAAGGCATATATCTGGTTTCATAAAATTAGCCGTTCCAACTTGAATGGCAGAAGCCCCCGCCATAATGAACTCCACTGCATCCTCATAGGAAGTTATACCTCCCATACCAATAACAGGGATAGTTACTGCCTTGGACACCTCATAAACCATTCTTAAGGCAATTGGCTTAACTGCAGGGCCAGATAAGCCTGCAAAAATATTATTAAAATATGGCTTTCTTCTTTTTATATCTATAGCCATACCCTTGAGAGTATTAATAAGTGATACTCCATCGCAGCCAGCCTTAGCACAGCTCATGGCCATAGCTACAATATCCTCAGCATTTGGAGATAACTTAACTATTAAAGGCTTACTAGTCACAGCTCTAACTTCTTTTACAATCTCATAGGCAACTGAGGCTTTAATACCAAAGGCCATACCACCGGATTTAACATTAGGACAGGATATATTAAGTTCAATCATATCTATATCTGTTTTATTAAGCCTAGCAGCACCCTTTATGTAATCTTCAATAGTACCACCACCTAAATTAGCTAATATTACACAATTTAGTTTCCTCATCTTAGGTAGCTCATCTTTTATAAAGCCTTCAACTCCAGGATTTTGTAATCCTACACTGTTTAACATACCCCCTTTAGTTTCAAATACTCTAATTCCATCATTTCCTTCCCTAGGCTCCAGCGTAAGTCCCTTTGAAGAAATTCCTCCAAGCTTTGATACATCATAAATTGCATTGTATTCCTCACCAAAACCAAAGGTACCTGAAGCGGCAATCACAGGATTTTTAAAAGAAATTCCACATATATTAATATCTAACATTTATATAAGCTCCTCCCCTCTAAAAACTGGGCCATCCTTACAGCTTTTTTTGTTTCCATTTATTGTCTTGCAAGTACATACTAAGCAAGCACCTATACCACAGGCCATGTGTTTTTCTGTGGAGACCAAAATAGGTACGCGAGCTTCCTTACACTTATTTAATAATACTTTCATCATAGCTTCCGGTCCACAGCATAAAACAAGGTCGTATTTTTCTGGTTTTATTAAATCAGTTATATACCCCTTGTAGCCCACACTGCCACTTTCTGTTGATGTGAAAATATTATCCGAATATTTTTCTAAACCATCTAAGGCAAAGGTCTTGTCCCTAAAGCCTACATATAAATCAATATAGTTAGCTTTTATCATTCCTATTAAATGGGCCATTGGAGCTATACCTATACCCCCTGCTACAATAGCAATTTTGCCTTGGATATCTGATAATGGGAATCCATTTCCTAAGGCTCCTAAGAGCTCAATCTCCTCCCCTACTTTAACCCTAGCAATAAGCTTAGTACCCCTTCCTACTATTTGATAAAGAAAACTTAGAGAATCTTCCCCTATTTTATATACACTTATAGGTCTGCTTAGAACAGGTTCTTCTCCCCATGCTCTTAACATGAAAAATTGTCCGGGTATTACCTGAAACTTTCCTTGCACTTCAATTACAAATATATCTTTTTCTATTTCTTTATTTGATTTAACTTTGCATCTTTTATATTCCATGACTCACCTCTGTTTTATAGCTTCTCTTATATCTTCTCTCATTCTTAAGGCTTCTTCTCTGGCCCACAAATCAAATTTAAGCTCCCCTGCCTCAATTTTTTTATAAGCAAGAAGTATCCCTCTTGATGAGTTTACTACTCCACCATTACCATCTTTTAGATATAGCGCCACATCCTTTGCCTTTCCGCCTTGTGCGCCATAGCCTGGAATAAGCAAGAAAGTAGAAGCTAATTCTTCTCTTAGCTCTATAGCTTCCTCCACATGAGTACAGCCTGCCACCGCACCAATCGAACTATAACCACAACTACCTAAATAATTTTTTCCTATAAAGTTTATTTTTTCTCCTACCTTGTTATATACCTTTCTACCATCTTTGCAGTCTAAATATTGAATATCTTCTGCTCCTTTGTTTGAGGTTCTCATAAGAAGAAAAACGCCTTTTTCTTCATTTTTAATATAGGGTAGGTAGGGCTCTAGTCCATCTAAACCCATATATGGATTTAATGTTATAAAATCACTTTCAAAGTCTCCACTAAAATGTGCTTTTGCATACATTTTTGCAGTATCTGCAATATCCCCTCTTTTTATATCAGCTATAGAAATTGAACCACAGGACTTAATGTACTTTAATGTGTTTTTATATGCTAAAAGGCCTTCTAACCCTAAAGCTTCATAGTAAGCAATCTGGACTTTGAAGCAGCCAACTACATCTGATGTGGCATCTATTATTTTTTTATTGAAGTTAAACAGACACGCTCCTATACTTTCATATTTATTTAAGAAATACTCAGGTATATAACTAACCGCGGTATCAAGGCCTAGACAAACAACACCCTTTTTATTGACATCCTCATAGAGCCTATCTATTATCATAGTTAACCTTCCTTTTATAATTTGGATTTATGTATACATTTTTTCCTTTTTTAAAAGTAGCTACCACCACCCCTGATAATTCTATACCATTAAGCGGACTATTTTTACCCTTTGATTCGAACTTTGAGGTATCAACTACAAATTTTTCTTTCGTATCTATTAGAACAATATCACCTTCATAGCCTTCTTTAAGCTCCCCTTTATTAAAACCAAGGAGACGTCCGCCATTTCTTGACATTAGTTCTGAAAGCTTTGACATACTAATTAAACCTGTTTTGACTAAAGCAGTATAACAGGTTGAAAAAGAAGTCTCTATACCTGAGATGCCAGGCGCACCCTTCTCTTTATCTTGGAAACTGTGGGGTGCATGATCTGTGCCTATAGTATCCACAGTACCATCAATAATCCCTTGAATAATTGCATCAATATCCTCCTTTTCTCTAAAAGGGGGATTTACTCTATAATTAACCTTTGAAGTGAAATAAATATGATGAGGTGTAATCTCACAGCCTATATTAAGTCCTTCCTTTTTAGCTTCTCTAATATAATTAATTGCTTCTTTAGTACTAACATGGCATATGTGAAGCCTTCCACTAGAAAATTTTGCAAGTTCAATATCTCTTATTGTCATTATATTTTCTGATAACCTAGTAGAAATAGCATCAAGCTCTAAAGCTTCCTCATGACACATTATAAGCTTATTATTTTCCTTAGCCTTATATAAGGCTTGAAGCATAACTAAGCTATTTTCTATACCTTTCCCATCATCAGAAATACATTTTACGTCTAATGTTAGTTCATCAAGGTGATCTAAGCTTTTACCATCAAAGTTTTTAGTTATAGATACACATTGATGTACATCTATAAGTCCAATTTCTTTCGCCCTTTTTATGACATCTAATACTATACCCATACTACTTACCACAGGTTTAGTGTTTGCCATTAAATTTACTCCAGTATAACCACCTTTTACTGCTGCAAGGCTTCCAGTATACAAATCCTCTTTATAGGTAAGACCTGGATCTCTAAAATGACAATGAGTGTCTACAAAAGAGGGCATAAGGGTAAGACCAAAACAATCTATTATTTCATGAGCTTCAATGTCTAAATTTACTCCAATACTTTTAATTATCCCTTCTTTAATATATATATCTCCTTG
>DATCIH010000008.1:0-29756 GCA_036507955.1 Clostridiaceae bacterium
GGGGATATTGGGATTGATATTAGCGGAGTGGTTAGTATTTTGCCTGGAATTTCCGGTTATGTTGGAAGTGATATAACAGCAGGAATATTAGCCAGTGGAATGATGGAATCTGAAAAATACTCTATTCTCTTAGACCTTGGTACAAACGGTGAGATAGCTCTTGGAAATAATAAAGGAATTATTGCCTGCTCGGCAGCTGCAGGTCCTGCCTTCGAAGGTGCAAATATTAAATATGGGAATTAATAATCCTGGTAAATCCGTATTGGGAATCAGAGATTCAACCTGATTTCTCAATAATACTAAAGACCTTGGTTCTTCAAGTCGGTTAATGTGAGAGAGAACAATCTTTTCCTTACCCTTAACCATCTCAACTCGAACTTCTGGATTATCATCCCAATTTTTAATTGTGTTCTTGAATGCAATATCTAAGTTTTTCTTTAACGGATTCAATGATTCTTCCGCATTCGCCGACCAACCTAATGTGCTCAATACCTTGTTTTTAACACTTTCCCAAACTGAACCCTGTAAAAGTTTGCTTCTTGGATCATTGTATCTATCACTTTTTTCTAGATAGATATCATAATTTTTAATACCTTCAAGGATTTTTTCTATTGCCCAGAAAGTATAAGGGCAAGAGCTGATCAAATCCCCTTTAAAAACAACTCTTTTCCAGCTTGCTGAAATTCCCTCAGTTGGTGCACCGGCAAATTTATTTTTTCCAGTCTTTGACTCAACTTTCGAAAGAAAATCCCATGCAGCAAGAGCAGATTGTCCTGCTGCTGATGCCCTAAATTTGATTGTCGCTAAAAGTGCTGGAAAAAATCTACGAATGGTAGTATAATACCTGAAGAGTTCTTTGTACTCAACAGTCTGGTCTATTGGTCTCGTAAGAGTATCTATCATTCCAATGGCCAATTTTAACTGTTCTTTGGGTATGCTTGAAAATATAGTTTTTCGTATAGTTTCATCAGGTACTTTTTCATCCAACAATAACATACAAGCTCTACTGAGTTCCCGTGCTGAGCCATCCAGGTCTTTCAAAGATCGTAGTCGTTCTTTTTCTCCTTTTCTGTTTGCCCCATTGAATAAAGTTGAAAAATATCGATACATATAGTCGATGATATCATCTTGGGAACTGGTAGTATATGTTATAGCGAATGCAACTAATGTTGCTATACGACGTTCATCTGGCATCCTTTCAATGGTTTGAGCTCTAGCAATTGAAGCATAACGAGACAAAACAGATATTCTTCCTATAGGTATTCTGGATATGTTCCATTGATAAGCTCCTATTGAATAAATTATTTTAAATCGTTCTATTGCTTTTAAAAATCCAATAGGGGAATCATGTGTTACAGACTGTCTAAGGATTTCTAAACCGGTTTTATTTTTAACATCTACTATAAGCAATTTTTCAAGTATTTCTCGTTGATTAGTATTTGGAAGAGAAGCTAGTTTATGCCATAACCTTGAGGTTGCACGTTCGCGAATTTGAGATATAAGCCTTTCTAAAACTGTAGCACCAGGTAATAATGTCTTTTGTTCTATGAACTTTGCCATAGTAAGATCAAAAACAACACTTGGACGTTCGGGTGCTATCCAAAAAAGATTATATAGCCAACGAACTAAACTCAAGTGGAAAGGTTGTTCTGTAAAATCATGGTACCCATATGTTTGACGTATTTCTCGTGAATGATCCCATTTGCTTTCACTATAACTATATTTCTCCAGATTATTCTCACTTAGTTCTAGTTGTTGAGAGATATAGTGAATAATATTAGAAGGTATTTTTAGGGGGTTTGGCAAAAAAGTACCAAGGAACCTCACTGTCCCAAGCTGTATTGCAAAACCAATTCTATTATAATCACCCCTATGACTATGTGCAGCTTTTTTGTCGTTATCATCAAGTAAAAAATATACTGCTAATTGCTCAGTTGTAGGCTCATCAATAAACTTTCCATATCTATTTCTTTGCTCTTTTGTTAAAAATTCAACAGGCATAATCTACTCCTAAACTATATTATGATAATATATTACATAATATAGAATTTTATCATATTTTACTAACAATGTTAAGCGGATAGAAGATGAGATGATTAGCAAATTTTAAAATTTTGTGATATTAGTGATACTGTAATGTATATTGAAATAACTTAGGAAGAATATATAGTACTTAATTTGAGGGTAAATCTATGACTACATTTATGTTATATGCTTATACCGGTTTTCTGTTCTATTACTACACAACCCCCTACCTGGAAATTCAATGGACCTCCGAGGTGTTTGGTGGCCAACGGGACGCCTTGCTAAAGTTTGTTATTACCTTAGGTAAGTCCTCCATATTATTTATATTGCCTTTTATACTTTTCAAAGCTTTTTTAAGATAATTATGGTATCATGTAAACATATACATTAATTGTAAAAATAATTAACAAAAGATTATTTTTAAACAAGAATCACCAACTTATTGACCATTCCATTAATATAAGGAAGGTACATTAAAATGTCATCTTTATTTAATTTTTTAAAGGAAAACAAATCAAGGAATCTTTATAAACATCTTATTTGGTCAACTTTCATTATTGTTTCGATTCCAATACTTTTAATTGGAATAACTTTTTATACGATTGATTCTAATCGTATATTTGAGAGTATTCTAACCCAAAATAAGAACACTCTTCTATTCTCTGAAGATCGAATAGAAAAAATTTTTGAAACAGTGGAATTACAAGCACTACAATTAGCAAACTATCCTTTAGTGAAAAATGCATCCCTTACCGCCAACTTTAATGAACAATATATAGATCAAGTTAATATTCTAAATAACCTTAATGTTGCACAGCAAAGTAATGCGTTTGTGAATAAAATTGTTTTTTATAATTATCCTTCTAATTTAATCCTCAGTAATGATTATGGTTATGTTCTTTTACCTAAATATAAGTATAGTGAAGACATCACCTCAGTATTAAATTCAGGGATACATTCAGGTTGGTATTCTCTCCCTGTTTCAAGTAAGCAGGGGTATATTACATATATACAAAACATATCACAGTATTCTAACAAGGACACTAGTGGGCTAATCATGTTTCAAATCTCAAATAAAAAAGTACAGAGTGAGTTAAATTTATCTCCTGAAATAGTGAACGGATTGACCACAATTTTTTTAATGAATGATAAGAGTAACGTAATCTACTCTTCTGCAAACAATCAAAATACTACCCAATCTATTAATCAAAGCAAATTATATGATCAAATCTTATCGCAAGATAATATGAATGGTCATTTTACATTTAAGAATTCACTGAACCAGAACACTATTTGTACATTTATTCGTACAATCAATGGACGAATTTACATTTCCACGACTTCTAAAAAAATTATTTCTCAACAATTAGTATGGGTTAAAGTATTTACAATAATAATACTTCTTTGTTTATTTATAATTAGTTTTTTGCTTATTATGATTTCTTCTGAAAAAATTTACAATCCTATTTACCATTTAATTCAATATTGTACGAATTTAAACAGCGGAAAAACAAATTCTACTCCCGCTATAAAAAATGAGATTAAATATATATGGGATTGCCTAAACTCTTGTAATCAAGAGACAAAAAGTCTTCAAGAATATATTGATAGTATAAAGCCTAAGTTAAAAGTACGCTTTCTTAAAACACTATTAGAAGGAAGTATTGTTAATCATTCGCTATTATACCAGGACATGTTACTATACGATTTATCAGAACAATCTACTTGTATTGTGGTTGTTCTAAACCTATTACAGTTAAGCTCAGATACGCCTTCAACCTCCAGTGATAATTCTATTATGATGTTCACTATTAGAAATATTATGGAGGAGACTTTATATAAACAAATGAAGATTCAAGGATATATAGTTGATCATGGACTCCATGGTGCTGACAGTATTCTGGTATTTGATATAGAAACTTCAAATAGTGTTATTTTAGAAGCAACTCAAACTTATGCTAAAGCAATTTATGAATCTATAAAAAAATGTGTTAGTTTTCAAGTGTCTATTGGTATTGGTCGAATTTGCACGAGCATTTTAGATGTCTCTATTTCTTATAATGAAGCAATGCTTGCTCTCCAGCTTCAGGTAGATGAAGACAAGCCTATCATATATATAGATGATATTGAAAGCCACAAGAATAGTTCTATTCCCAGATACCCTCTAGATATTGAGAATGCTTTACTTTATGCCCAAAATGAAAAGAATATGAATAAATTTACGAAAGAGCTATATTCCTTCTCAAGGACTATTCAGCAGGGAGGATCATATTTATTTATTAAACAATCATATCAAATACTTCTTGGTGCTCTATTACATAACTTTATAAAAGATGGAGGAAATACTTTTAAGCTTCTGGAGACTAACCCTTTTAATACACTTAGAGAATGTAGGACCTCTCAGGAAATACAAGATTGGCTTATCAATTCTTTCTTACCTTTATATCAGCTTTGTGATGAAGACCGTAATGCCTCAACCATACGTCCCGATATTGAAAAAATTTGTAAATATATTGACCAAAACATTGATAAAGACCTCTCTCTTGTTCAATGTGCTGAGTTAGTTAACATGAATCCATCATATCTAAGCCGTATCTTTAAGAAAGAAACTGAAAAATCTTTTATTGACTTTCTGACAGAGCGAAAAATCGAACTAGTTAAGAAACTATTGATTGAAACAGATTCTAACATTATCGAAATTTCAGCTACAGTAGGTTATTCAGAACGAAACCTTTACCGTATCTTCGTTAAATATGTTCATATATCACCTGGTAACTACCGAGAAAATTTTTCACAGCACATTTAATTGAAAAACCCTTAGGTCTTACATCTTTAAATGTAGCCCTGAGAGTTTTTGTTCCATACTATATAGAAAGTGTTATTTAAATTATTCAACTTAATACTTCTGAACTAGAATTTAATCAATATATCTGTATAATTACTGCATCTTTAGGTGGAATACATATTGAAATACTACCATTCTTAAATACTGGCATATTATCTCCCCACAGTTTTGTTTTAATTCCTGTGACAACTTCTGAAAGGATAATTTCAGCAGATTCCTCACCATTTGTTGGATTGATAGCCCATAAGTAAGTGCCTTCATCGCATTTTCTTATTCGAACCTGCAATTTGGTATTAGAAACCTTAACAAGTTGTTCCTTATCTGCCCAGGTCAATAAACTAGCAAAGAAATTACGGTTATCCGTTGTTTGATTACGGTAATAACCTTCTGATGGATATGTCCCAATGAGTAATATCTGTCCTTTGCCGAAAGAGTTTTGTACTGCTGCGATCCTGCCATCTTCATATCGTCCTATCTCTTTTCCACTCTTTACTTTGTAGGCTTGTAAGAATAATCCCCCATCAATTTGCTTGCCTTCATAATCAAATACAATTTTATCTCCTAAATCTGGCATAAACTCTACTGACTGCTCTACAGCGCCGCAAGCTTCTTGAAAACCATAATTAGGTTGTACAATTCCAACAGTCCCATTATCTCCAAAATATGCTGGGCATCCTTCTACAATCAGTTTACCACCTAAGGAAACCCAGTCAAGAAGCTCTTTTACATGGGTAGATGTAATATGTATTGGATATGGTAAATAGAGGGTATCATATTCACTTATATGGTCAATGTTTACCCAATCAACCAGAACATTATTGTCAAAAAAACCTCTATACGCTCCACACATACAATTTGCATAAAATTGGCCTGTTCCAGCTTGTTCCATCAAATAATTAAAGGTCTGTGTTTCAGGAATTACAATAATACCTATCTCACCTTTAACAGGAGACGATTGAAAAAGTCCTTTTTGATTAACATCATTAGCCCATATAGCAATTTTACTAGCCATTTTTGATCGTTCATTTGGTAACCCATTATTACTATACAGACCAAAAGATCCAAATAGAGGACCATCTAAAAGTGAACGCCAGCGTAAATACAGAATACCTGTGACTCCACCAGCCAGCGAAACCATGTTCCATAACCTTATATCTTCAGCAGTTGCTACCCTGCCATCTTCTTTCTTACGCCCAATTACTTGAGGCTGAAGCCATAGGGGGCCTCCCTGCATTTCTGAATGCCAGAAAGGTTTGCCATGAGAGCTTGCACGTAGTAAATCTACAGCATGCCATTGTTTCCATGGTTCACTTCCCTTTCGTGCTGTTACCCATGTCATTCCATAGGATTCAACTTTAGAAGCTGCTAACCAGTCATCAGATCCACCCGCCGCCATATTATTAAGACTAGCAGCTATGCCATGAGCGGTAATTTTATTCTTTGTATCTAAACCGCGTATTAAATCCACTCTCCATTGCATCTGATCATGAAAATTAACTTTACGAAATTTCTGCCAATCCATACAATCAGGGTACATACCTGTTTCTACAGGCGCCATGACGTCCTCAAATGATGCATAGCTATATCGATGCCATGTTTGGTTTAATTCCTTTATTGTCCCATATTTTTTCTTAAGCCATTCCCTAAATTGTTTTTGAGTATGCTCACAATAACAAATATCATGAGGATAATTACATTCATTCCAAATATCATATCCATACATTCCAGGATGATCCTTATATCGTTCCACTAGTTTTTTAAGAAAATTCCCAGCTAATTCTTTTCCCAGGGGCGAATCAAGACATACTCCGCCGTGACCAAATCCCCCTGTAGCGCTACTTCCTCCCATATAACTTTTAGAAAGTTTTCCAGTTGAATCCACTGCCAATATCTCTGGATATTTACGATATAACCATTCCGGTGCAGAAGTTACCATCTCAGCAATTATAGTACGTATCCCGTATTTTGCTGCTAAATCAAGCTGCATATCATAATCTGCCCAATCATATATACCTGGTGCTATTTCAATTGAACCCCACATAAACCAGTGTCTAAAAATATTCATTCCATCTTTGCTTGCTTGAGCATAATCGCGTTCCCAATCCTGACGTGGAGGATTGGATTTACGAAAATAAACTGCTCCATAAGATACTTGATTATGTTGCATTTCCATTATTTTATAACCTCCTTTAATTCATTTATTAGAACTTTCCATTTCAACCGAAACTACTTCCCAAACATCAAGTCTATCTATTGTACATTCTACATAGGAATTCTTTTGCTCAAATTTTACACATTTCTCATCAATTAAAGCCGTAACTTTACTTACATTCATTCCATCTTTTAAAGCAAGCTTTATTTTGATGTCATGCAGCGGAGTGCAGTTAGATAGAGGACGTTGTCCTACTCCATTAACTAAGTGAACTAATATCGTATTATCTTTCTCATAAACAACTAACTGTAATCCATTAAAGTGAGTGACCGAAATCTTTTTATTATCTCCAAGCAAAAGATTTATTACATTCTCTAGAAACCTATAATGTTCATCTAATTTATAATCTTGAATTAGCAGACTTAATTGAAAAGGGATATATACAGAACTACCCTTACCATATTGATTCATCACACATAGAGGTATATCTGTATAAGGTACGGGAATACTCGATCGTTCAGGGGGTGCACCTACACTTTCTAATGGTGAAAACGGAGGTACCAGTGTAGCTAGAACTTTTGTGCCTATTAGAGCTTCACAATAAGTTACTATGCCTCGGTGAGCAATTATTGGAGTTTCTTCCATTCCAAGTTGAAGCGGATTATTTTCACCCTCAAACCTTAAATAGGAAGCAACTAAAGACTCACTATGATAGACTCTTTTTTTGATCCCTATTAACTCATAAAGCTCACTCCATTCCTCAGGAACTGACCCTTCAACAACTATATTTCCTCCCTGCTGTACATATTCAATTATATTAGTTATAAATTTCCTGTTATATTTGAAACCCTCAGGTATAATTACCACTCTAAAATCAGCAAGCCGTTTAATAGTTGCCTGTTCATCTAAAAGTACTTCGAATGGTACTTGTTTGTTAATAAGCCCCTCAGCCCAGCCTTCAGCTGAACGATCTGCATTCCATATCAAGGCAACCTGCGCTACAGAAAAAGCGCCAAACATTTGATTTTCAGCCTTTTTAATCATATGGTTAATTTGGCTTACTGATTTTATAATACGCTTATCTCCAATGGTATCTGGGAACCCTGTGATAGAATGCCATATATAGCCACCATTTGCAGGAATTTGGCTCATCCAGAACAAGTGTTCTGCAGGAGGTAATCCAGTGTGTCTCCAATCCATTCCTGGACAAGAGTGAATAATCCCGAACGGTGAAGGTCTGTCTTGCATTGAACGGCCTAATTTAATAGCTAAAGCAGGTTTCCAGAATTGAGGAATGTTTTTATACCCTAAAGACAATACATCCTGAGGTTCTGTACATAACATATCTGCTGTAGCAACTCGATCAAATAAATTATCTTTGTAAAGATTATAATATAATATAAGAGGCATATCTGGTTTCTTTTCTTTCATTAACTTATACAATTTCCCGATATTGTCTCGCATGCAGCGTGTTCCCCAGTCTGATTCATACTGTGCTGCATCTATTGGTAACTCTTTACCATAAACATCTCTATATTTACGTTTACATTCATCACAATTGCAAGGTATAGGGTTTGGTGCATTAAAAAATATTCCATCAATATCGTAATTGTCCAGTACCTCTGAAAATACTGGCATAGCTACACCCTCATTTCTGTAACCCCCATTAATACAAGTAGATACTAATAAGGACCACTTGCCTGGTCTTTTAGAGCCTATGATTTGTGGTTCTCCTTTTGAGTCTCTTACAAACCACTGAGGCTTATTTTGATAAACACTATCATCTGCTTTACTGAAGTCAAACCGTGCCACCACACGTATACTTTTTTTATGGCATTCCTCAATGATTCTCTCTAAAAGATCAAATTTACTAGGGAGATATTCATTGATATAATGATATTTTACTTTTGAGGGATACCAAGCATAAATTCCCCCTACATTCATTACTAAAACATTAGCTCCCATTTCATCCATTTGCTCTGCCAATTGTATAGGATCCATTTTAGGTGTATCTAAAACTTGCAGGTTTGTTTGAATAACACGTAATGGTTTTTTCCACCATAGCTGCTGATCATTTTCCATGGTTATACCTACCTTTCTATAGTTTTATAAAGTTTATTTCATAAGATAGTGGATTCACGATAACCATCGCAAATCCACATATCAACATTTTAATATAATAATTACTTACTTAAAAAATCTTTATAAGATTGAGCAAACTCCTTAAAGGCCTTTTGTAAATCTGGATTATCATTAAGTTTCTTTACATAAGTCTTAAATTCAGCCATAGAAATTTGACCAACAACAGCTTTTGTCTGCATTGCTGTAAATTCATCATCAAACTTTGGCCATGTTTGTCCCCAAGTTGTCGAAATAAGAGTATTATTGAATAGATTTATCTTTCCCACTTCATCATAAATACCAACTTCTTTTTCCTTGGCATCATTATAGGCTTTAGGTGCGCTTGCACTCCAAACTTTACCCCATTTTGAATAAGCTAATACTCCTGCACCTTTGCTTGTAACATTTACTTCCTTAATTCCTTGGGCAGTTAGTATTTTAGCACCATCTACTTCTTTATAATGCACATCCTTAATTCCATAATAGCCCAAGTCATTCAGTTCTGTAGAAGCTGTTTGATCAAAATATTTAAGTATTTTTTTGACCTTTTCTTCTGGTACTTTTTTAGAAATATAATAGCCACCAGCAACACCAGTATTAAGTTCTACAGCTGGACCTTTAGGTCCTTGTAGCGTTAGATTAACTAATTTAGCACCAGGTTGAGTCTTATTTAATGTCTTTTCCCATTCATAATCCCACCAAATACTTCTTGTATATGATGCGGCTGTACCTGTTGTAAATAACTCAATTGCCTGAGTATCCTTAATGCTAGCAAACTCTTTAGCCATTAATCCTTCTGAATATAATTTTCTAAACCATTCAATCATATCTGTATATCCTGGTGTTAGGCGGGTTTCAACAAGACCACCTTCTGCATTATTATAAGGATCAAGCGCCCCAAAAGCTGCATCAAACATTCCAGTAGGAACTGATGATGAAAGTAAACCAATTGTATCTTTCTTACCGTTTCCATCAAGATCTGAACTAACAATCTTCTTTAAAGCAGCTTCATACTCATCAAGTGTTTTTGGGGCTGGAATATTTAATTTATCCAACCAATCTTGGCGTATTTTTATTCCTCCATCCATACGTGAACGGGATCTAGGTACAGCATATATTTTCTTATCAAGCGATAGATATTTAAACGCATCAGGAGCAAGGTTCTTCTTAAAGTTTGGATATTCACTTAAGTCTCCTAAAAATCCTGTTATATCCCAAAATGCTCCATTTTGAATTCCAGTAATTAAAGTTGGGCTACGTAAATCTGGTACTGCAGAAACTTCCGGTATATTGCCAGAATTAAGCATTAGACTATATTTAGTTTGAAAATCTGCACTCGGTATCCATTCCATATCCAATTTTGTATTAGTTTTCTTCTGCCATTCAGTCCAAAAAGGATCACTTAAACTTGGAGGATCTGAATAAAGTGCAGCTACCATTTTAAATTCCAAAGGAGCATTACTCTTATCTTTTTCATTCGTACCACTTACTGATTTTGAGGAATTACATCCTGATAGCATACCTGTTAACATAAATACGGACATTGATATAGAGAAGTTTTTTACCCATTTACTATTCATTTATATTTCACCCCTTATTTCTATTTTAATTATTTATCCCTTGATAGCACCAATCATGACACCTTGTGCAAAGTATTTTTGTACAAAAGGGTATACCACAAGAATAGGTAGTATACTTAAGATAATTGCTGCCATTTTTATTGTTTCTTGTGGTAAGATAGTTTCATCACCACCACCACCAAATCCGACAGATCCAGAATCAATGATCATACTTTTTATAAGTACTTGAAGGGTCCATTTCTTTGTGTCTGTTAGGTAAATCATCGCATTAAAATAAGTATTCCAATGGCCCACTGCAAAGAATAGTGCAAAGGCAGCAAGAGAGGCTTTTGACAATGGTATAATAATTCGAAAAAAGACACCAATCTCGTTACATCCATCAATCCTCGCTGATTCCTCTAATTCAGGTGGAATAGATTCCATAAAACTTTTTACTACTATTAAGCTCCATGCATTCGTAAGTCCTGGTATAATTAAAGACCATAAGGAATTGAGTAATCCTACATTTTTTACCAGAATATAAGCTGGTAAAATACCTGCATTAAAAACTAATGTAAATACTACTGCTTTCATGAATAACGAATGCCCTGGCATTGCTTTTTTAGATAGCCCATAAGCTGCAGTAAAAGTAAATACAAGATTAAGACATGTACCAACTACTGTTATGAATAATGTACTATTTAAAGAATTTATAAAACTATTTGAAGAAAGTATAAATTTATAAGATTCTAATGACCATTTTGCTGGCAATAAAGAAAACTTTAATGGGACATATACTTCTGGAGCTGTAAATGACATACTGAAAACATAAATAAATGGAAAAATACATATTAGAGAAACAATAATTAGTAACGTATAATTAATATAATCTCCTATGGTCAAATGTCTGGCTTTATAAAAGCTCAAAAGATCTCCTCCTTTCATTACATATTTTTTATGTGTACATTCTAGTAAATACCCTCATCACCTATCTTTTTAGCCAAATAGTTAGCTGACAATACAAATGTTAAACCTACCAAGCTTTTGAAAAAGCCAACTGCTATACCTAAACTCATTTGTCCATTTTGAATACCTTGTGTAAATGCATATGTATCGAACACTTCTGCGACATCTCTTACTAAAGGATTTGCCATTAATAACACCTGCTCGAAACCTACATCAAAAATTGCTCCCAAACGCAAAATCAATAGAATTACGATAGTAGGGCGGATACTAGGTAAAGTAATATGCCATATTTGTTTCATTCGGCTAGCTCCATCCATAACAGCTGCTTCATAAAGTTGAACATCAATACCTGCTATTGCTGCTAGAAAAAGTATCGTTCCCCATCCCGTTTCCTTCCATATATTTTGAAATACAATTAATAACCAAAAGAACTTTTTCTCAGTCAAAAATGAAACAGGTTGAAAATTCATCGTAACTAAAAGTTTATTAACCAATCCTACATTAGAGGAGAGCATGAAAAATGTTAAACTAACAATAACAACCCAGGAAAGAAAATGTGGAAGATAGATAATAGATTGCATGATTCGCTTAAATGGAGCACGCCGTACTTCATTCAACATTAAAGATATAATTATTGGTAGGGGGAAAAATAGTATTAAGCTTAGCATATTAATAACAATTGTATTTCTTAACATAATTAAGAAAAACGGATCAGCAAATAAATCTGTAAAATGCTTTAACCCAACCCACTTGCTTCCCAAGATACCAGTATAAAAATTGTACTCCTTAAAAGCTAATAGTAATCCCCACATTGGTACAAATTTAAAGATTAGTATATAAATCAAGCCTGGTATGGTTAATAAGTATAGGTAACGATACTGGTAAATACGCGAATTTAAACTAGATTTTTTTTTAATCATAGGTTCACCCTGGCGATTAATCTGATTTAACTCTGCTATTTTGAACACCTCCTTTCTGAACAACTTGTATGCTAATACATAAATTAACATACAGATTGATTCGATATCGTTTACATTAAATATACTATTACATTCTCTATGCTGTGAACTGTCAATTCTTCACTTATTGCACAAAAGTAAAGAATTGACAGTCAGTAATAATATTACATTTGGGGGTTCTTAAAAAAATTAGTATGGATGTTTCTCCATACTAATTCTAAGCACCTTGTTATTATTTTAAATTTACAGATATTTATAAAAAACATACTAAATATTCTTTTTATTTATTAACCACATTAATAAAATTATTATCTAAAAATTGTTTAAAATTATTAACTGCAATATTCATAAGTCTTTGTCTTGATTCTTTTGGCGCCCATGATATATGCGGTGTGATTATGCAGTTTTTTGCTTTAAGTAAAGGATTATCCATCTTTATAGGTTCAGTTGATACTACATCCACTGCAGCTCCAGAAACTTTACCACTATTTAATGCATCTGCTAAATCCTGCTCTACAATTAGTGGACCTCTTGAATTATTTAAAATCATTACTCCATTTTTCATTTTATCAATGGAAGCTTTATTTATAATACCTGTATTACTTTCAAATAAAGGGCAATGCAGGCTTATTACATCTGAATATTTTAGTAATTCATCCATTTCAGCATATTTTAAATTCTCATTTTCTAATTTAGTATTCTTATAAAGATCATATGCTAAAACTTTCATTCCAAATGCTTGGGCTATGACCCCCACCGATTGACCTATCCGTCCATATCCTACAATACCAATTGTTTTTCCAGCAAGTTCGATAAGAGGGTAATTCCAAAAACACCAGTCTGCATTATTTGTCCATGCTCCCTTTTTTACTTCTTCACTATGTGCCCATACATGATGACACATCTCAAGTAATAGTGCAAAAGCCATCTGTGCAACAGCAGTAGTTCCATATGTAGGAATATTAGTTACAATGATTCCAAGTTCTTTTGCAGCTTGTACATCTACCACATTATATCCCGTTGCTAAAACACAAATAAATTTTAACTTATCCAGTCTCTTTAATGTTTGAGCTTTGAGTGGAGTTTTATTTACAAATATAATCTCAGCATCCCCTGCTCTATCAATAATTTTACTTTCAATAGTTTTAGTTTCTTCTTTTGGGTCATATGTTGTTCTATCGTATACTGTTAATTCCCCATACTTTTTTAACTCATCCCAGCTTAAATCTCCTGGATTTAAGGTATATCCATCTAACACAACTATTTTCATATTCTATACCACCTTTGTTTTAAATTAAAGTTTTGCCCATGCTAAGTTTAAAACTCTTTTTCCATTTGCTATTACTAAATCAGGGTCTTCATCGCCAAAAGGTTTTACTTCAAAACTTAATATTGGTCTTTTCTCCTCATTAAAAAAATCTATTGATTTCAATACTCTTAGGAAATTTACTAACTCATCTACATTATTTTCACCATTAGGGAACCCAAATCGTGGATGATTATCACCATAGGCAGGCATTTTAGAATCTTTAACCACGCAGTTTCCAATGTGTGCATGTACTATGTAGTCTTTTATTGGAAGTATTGATTCCTCTGCTGTTTCACCAATTAGTGGAAGATGGCTTAAATCAACTAGGAGACCAAAATTATCATATTCTCTTGTGATTTCACTTGCATATATTTTTGCAAGCGATATTGGCCCAACTAGTGATTTTTTATCTACATTATAGTCAAATACTTCATGAACAATTTTAATATTACCCTTAGATTTTGCATATCTACATAGTTCTTTTGTTGATATTATTAAAGCCTTATATGCTTCGTCTTTTTTATCCTCAGTATATTTGCCACTTAAAAATGCAAAGCCTACAGCTCCCATTTCAACAGCTTCATCAATTCCTTCTTTAAGTGTTTCTAATGCTTTTAATCTTCCTTCTTCATTTATGTCATTGATATTTAGTCCCGTTGTTAAAAGCCTTGGCTGACCTCCATAAGCAACTGTAAGATGAGAAGTTTCTATAATTTTCTTTGCATTATCTCTCACTGCTTTGTCTTTTATCCATGCTATTTCAACTGCATCAAAATAATCATCTGTTGCAATCTTTTTTAACGTCTCTTCAATTGGTCCCTCACCATTAATTACTGGATAAGACATAAAGTGTATAATTCCTACCTTAGCATACTTATGAATAGATTCGTTCATTTTTAAAATCTCCTTTATTTATAATATCAATTAATATAAAATCAAAATCTGAGAAGAAAACGATTAAAGCTAAAACAACCTAAACTATAATCTGTAAAAAGTAATGCACGTCTTTATATCATTTACATAGAGTATACTATTACATTGTCTATGCTGTGAACTGTCAATACATCAATTATTACTCAAAAGTAAAGAGTTGGCAGTCAGTTAAGATATTACACTATATAGTAATCTTCCTATTACTATATAGTGTACCATAGGTAAATTCATCTGTTAAAAGTCTTGGCTATCCTCCATATGCGACTTAGCATACTTATGAATTAATTCGTTCATTTTTAAAATCTCCTTTATTTATACTAGAAATAACATATAATGATATGTTTTAATTATCTAATTTTCAGTAACCTCATAATTCTTTCTGCAGTATTTTGTAAGAGTAAGTCACAATTTTCTATAGCGTGTTCAAGTGACATTGGTTTATCAACTATTGAAAAAATGCTATCAAAGCCTTTTGAATATAGTTCTTCAGCATTTTCCCCAATACCTCCTGCTATAGCTATTACAGGAATATCATATTTTTTTGCAAGTTTAGCAACCCCATAAGGGGTTTTACCATATTGAGTTTGGTAATCTATCATTCCTTCGCCGGTTATCACTAAGTCAGCATCTTTTAGCTTCTCTTCAAAAGCTGTAGTTTCTATAACTATGTCAATACCTGATTTTAGTTTTGCATTTAAAAATGCAAAGAGTCCACCGCCAAGTCCACCTGCTGCACCAGCACCTGGATAGTCCTTAATTGAAATTCCCAAGTACTTTTTAACCATTTCAGCATAATGTGATAAATTCTTATCTAATGTAATAACCATATCCATATCAGCACCCTTTTGTGGTCCGAAAATGTATGAGGTTCCATTCTCCCCACATAGTGGATTATTTACATCACAAGCAACTTCTATATTACTTTGCTTAATTCTAGCATCCATGCCAGATAAATCTATACTTTGTAGTCTATTTAATGCCCCACCACCTAAGTCTATTTCATAACCTTTTTCATCTAACAATTTAGCTCCCAATGCGTTGACCATACCAGCTCCACCATCATTGGTTGCACTACCACCTATACCTAAAATGAAATTTCTACATCCAAGATCTAAAGCATGCTTTATTATTTCTCCAGTACCATAAGTAGTTGTTAGCATTGGATTTCTTTCTTCCTTTGTAATCAATGTAATTCCAGAAGCTGATGCCATTTCAATTACTGCGGTTTTACCATCACCAAGCATGCCATAAAATGCATCAACCTCTTTTAATAGTGGACCTTTTACCTTTAATGTTAGGAGTTTTCCATTTGTGGCATCTACAAGAGATTGAACTGTACCTTCTCCACCGTCGGCCATCGGACTACTAACTATTTCAGCATCATAAAATACTTTTCTTATTCCCTTTTCTATACTTTTACACACTTCAAAAGCAGAAAGACTGCCTTTAAATGAATCAGGTGCTAAAATTATCTTCATGTCTCCTCCAAATCTATGATTTATATCTTGTTAATAACTATAAATCATACACTAAATTAAAATCGAATAGCCGATAGCTTCCAAGCCACTCTCTATATATTGTATGTCAATGAATTTCTTATGGGATTCCCACTTCATTTCTTCTTTAGATTTAGTTTTATATTCCTGAACCTTTACATTTATATCTTAATCTTTTATAAAGTATTGTCCCAATTCAATATCCCTCAGATTTGTTTCTTTAAGATATCTTAATCCAACCGCTAATTCATTCCTGATATTAATATATCCTCCTATATTTTATATATGGTCAAATATCATAATATACCTCCTCTTATTTTCTTAACATATCATTAACCTAAAAATACTATTTTGTGTCTCAATCCATTAAGTATATTTATGATATTCTTATAACACTTGCATCTCTGTTTTCAACTTTGACAACAACTGTATTGTTATCAAAGTAAATACAAGGATCACCTCTTAATATTGTACCTTTAGTAACCTTAATGAATTCAGGATTAACTCTTATCAGAGCAAGTGTATCTACTGCCTTTAACCTTCCTTCTTAATTTATATCATTGATATTTAGTCCCGTTGTTAAAAGAGGTTCTATAATTTTGTTAGCCCTTGCCATTACATCTTTATCTTTAATCCATGCTATTTCAACAGCGTCAAAGTAATCATCAGTTGCAATCTTTTTTAGTGTCTCTTCAATAGGTCCTTCACCTTTAATCACAGGATATGACATGAAGTGTATAATCCCTACTTTAGCATACTTATGAATTGATTCGTTCATTTTTAAAATCTCCTTTATCTATAATTATAATTATAGTTATCGTTTACAATAAGTATACTATCACATCGTCTATGCAGTAAACTGTTAATACATCACTTATTAGTAGCAAGCAAAGAATTGACAGTAACATTTTCTTTAAATTCTTCCGATCTTCTTCATTATTTCTATTCCATATTCCAAGTTTTCTAAAGAATGCATCATAAAACCACCGCCAGCGCTTTTTTCATATTGTTAATATCTATAGTGGTTTTTGATTGTTTCGTCATATCAATAAAATTATCCAAGCTGAGAAGCACATAGTAAATGCATTAGTTATTTTTGTGGAAAGATTCTTCAAAAGAATAGATGGATAGGGAAGCCATATAACTTGGTAGTCATAAAGCTTCCCTATTTAAATTATTCCTAACTTAACCACAAAATCAACGCCTTCTACAGAACGGGAGCTACTCCAAGCTTCAATGCCCATTTATTTAGTTCTTCTATCAAATCTTCAGTTAGCTCTATTGTCCCTGCAGCTTTAATTTTTTCTTTATTTTTTGCTGAATGTTGTCCAGGAATTTGAAGACCTACTGCCCTTGACTCCATTCTATCAATCATTTCTGATGTTCTATCCTTGAATGTTTCTAAACTCATAAGACCATCAGCTTTAATACAAATTGCTGTATGGGTTGGTTTACCTATTGCACCTGTTACTGGTTGAGGTTCATCTATAATTTGTCCTTCTGATAATATTCCAGTAATAATTTCTCCAAGAATAGTTAATCCAAACCCTTTATGTCCACCAATAGGCAATCTAGTACCTTTAGCTATTGCAGCAGGATCAGTGCTTTGATTGCCTTCAGCATCAAGTCCCCAATAAGGTGGTACACTTTCACCTGCCTTGATTTTAGACGAAAGTACTCCAAAAGAAGCATATGCCAAGCAAGCATCAAACATAATAGGATACCCTTTATTAGTTGGTGCCGCATAACTCATCGGACTAGCACCAATTACTTTTTCCTTCCTGTCTGGTGCACCCATACTAGGTGCTGCCCTAGTGATAATATAGCCAATATATCCATCTTCAGATGCCTTCTCAGGATATGGTGAACAGGCCAAAATATGATTAGTATTCCTAATAGTACAAAGTCCGATCCCATGCTCATCAGCAAGTTGCTCTGCACGATTCATGACAAACATTGCACCTATCTCACCTAGACAATTATCCCCCTCATAATTCTCCAATCCAGCATATTGATGCAATAATTTAATTGAGGGCTTAGCGTTTATTTTACCAGCCTCCAGACTTGCCAGTCTTCCTGGAAGATCATGAATATCATGATGACCTACTCCACGAATTGTTGCTCTCATAAAAACTTCAGTGGCAGTCTTAACATCTTCTTTGTTTAAACCTGATTTACAAAATAGGTTGCTGATAAATTCTTCAATTTCTAAAAGTTTAACTTTAACCATTATTATCACTCCATTCAATTTAATAGATAACTATTCATAGATAGGATTAAATGACAACCTCCTGACTCAAATTTTTATTTCAAATAAAATTACCTCCCATACATCCAATTTATCAACTGTACACTCTATCCATTGGCTATCTTGACTAAAATCAAGTACTTTTTTATTAATCAAGGTTTTTACATTCGCTACTTGTGTGCCTTCCGGAAGTTTTAGCTTTATTTTGAGATCATGGAGTGGAGTACAGTTAGATAGAGGACGTTGCCCTACCCCATTAACTAAGTGAACTAATATCGTATTATCTTTCTCATAAACAACTAGCTGTAATCCATTAAAGTGAGTAACTGAAATCTTTTTATTATCTCCTAATAGTAGGTCTATCACATTTTCCAAGAATCTATAATGTTCATCTAGTTTATACTCTTGAATTAGAAAACTTAATTGAAAAGGAATATAAACCGAACTCCCCTTTCCATAATGATTCATAACACATAAAGGTATATTAGTATAAGGAACAGGAATACTAGATCGTTCGGGAGGTGCACCAACACTTTCTAAAGGAGAAAATGGAGGTACCAATGTAGCCAGAACTTTTGTTTTAGCGAGAGCTTCACAGTAGGTTACTACACCACGGTGAGCAATTATTGGTGTTTCTTCCATTCCATGCTTAAGCGGATTGTTATCACCCTCAAAACGTAAATATGAAGCCACTAAAGATTCACTATGATACACTTCATTTTTAACACCTAATAGCTCATAAAGCTCGCTCCATTCCTCGGGAACTGACCCTTCAACAACTATATTTCCACCTAACTGTACATATTCTAATATACTATTTACGAATTTCCTGGTAAATAAAAACCCATCTGGTATAATTACCACTCTAAAAGCAGTCAAACGTTGAACAGTTGCCTGCTCATCTAAAAGTACCTCAAAAGGCACTTGTTTATTAATTAAGCCCTCAGCTAAGCCTTCAGCTGAATGATTTGCATTCCAAAGTAATGCAACTTGTGCTACAGAAACAGCACCATCCATATGTTTTTCAACCTTTTCGATCATATTGTTAATTTGGCTTATTGATTTTATAATACGCTTATCTCCAATGGTATCTGGGAACCCTGTGATTGAATGCCATATATACCCACCATTTGCAGGAATTTGACTCATCCAAAATAGATACTCTGCCTGAGGTAATCCAGTGTGCCTCCAATCCATACCTGGACAAGAGTGTATAATTCCAAATGGTGAGGGTCTATCCTTAATTGAACGTCCAAGTTTAATAGCTAATGCAGGTTTCCAAAATTGAGGAATATTTTTATATCCAAGCGACAATACATCCTGAGGTTCTGTACATAACATATCTGCTGTAGCAACTCGATCAAATAAATTATCTTTGTAAAGGTTATAATATAGTATTAGAGGCATATTAGGTTTCTTTTCTTTCATTAACTTATATAATTTGCCAATATTATCTCGCATACAGCGAGTTCCCCAATCTGATTCATATTGTGCTGCATCTGTAGGTAATTCTTTATCATAAACGACTCTATATTTTCGTTTACACGCATCACAATTACATGGTATAGGGTGTGGTGCATTAAAAAATATTCCATCTATATCGTAATTGTCCAGCACCTCAGAGAATACAGGCATTGCCACAGCGTCATTTCGATAATCACCATTAATACAAGTAGATACTAATAGTGACCACCTGCCTGGCCTTTTAGATCCTATGATTTGTGGTTCTCCCTTAGCATCTCTTACAAACCACTGCGGTTTATTTTGATAAATACTATCATCTGCTTTGCTGAAATCAAATCGTGCCACTACGCGTATGCTTTTTTTATGACATTCCTCAATAATTCTCTCTAAAAGATCAAATTCAGTAGGAAGGTATTCATTTACATAATGATATTTCACTTTTGAGGGATACCAAGCATAAATTCCTCCTACATTCATTACTAAAACATTAGCTCTCATATCATCCATTTGCTCTGCTAATCCTATAGGATCCATTTTAGGTGTATCTAAAACTTGCAGGTTTGTTTGAATGACACGTAAAGGTTCCTTCCACCATAAATTTTTATTATTTTCCATACTTGTCCTACACCTTCTTTTTTATTTTATTATAATCATTCCTGCCTCTTCCATACCTTGTTTTACGGCATCCAATAATTCCATGGTAGCTCCATCGTAATGGCCTAGTGATAAACCATCCACTCCTAGAGTACTTAATACCTTTATACTCTCCCGAATCAATTCCGGAGTAGCATTAGGTCTTGGTGCAAATGCAGCTATCAAGTCTTTATCAAAGCCAATTCCTCTTCTAATCTTCAGTATTGTATTCTTCTTTCTCTTAAATTGGTCAGGAGCACCATATTGTTCTGAATAATCGGAATCACGAACTGAGTCTAGATAATCCTTGACCATTGCAAAATCTAAGCCTGCTAACTCAGGATATTTTAAATAATTATTATATCTGAAGTCTACATTTCTATTAGCTGATTTTATAGCTTCATTTATTTCCTTGAATAGTAATGTTATGGACTTAGCTCTAAACTCCAGGAACTTATACAGTGAAGGATATTCTAGCAATAGACCTGTTTCCAGTAGGTCACTGCCCATCAACAAATGTTGTTCCATAACATTTGATGTATTACCATGAAGTACTGAATTTACCATGTTGTTGAGATTCTGTAAGTCCACCATCATTTTATCCCAATCATAACCCATGGAAATTGCTTTTTTCCTACAATGGCTGCAGAAACATCCTCCCTTAAGTACACCAAGCAGTGCCCCAACTTTATTATCTGATATATCATTCATAAACCATGGAGTTTTCACAGGTTCACCGATGGCAAATAACATCATACAGGTTTGTATAAAGTCAACATCATGATTTTTAACAGTGTCATAGAAGATTGCCCTCATATATTCCTTCACATAATCGTTATTACAGCAGAAATGATTTTCTATAATTTCGCCGTTAATATCCTTTTGTAATACATCTGGAAATTCTTTTTTTGCAACTTCACAATCAAAAAAAGTATGGGATATTTCTACACCTGTTTTTAAACATTTCGACCTTCCGTAATTCGTTAATTCATCAAGCCAATCCTTACCCTTCAGGAACTCCCTTTGAGAAAATAAGGGCTTTAGGGGGGTATTTTTGAAGTTATTTTCATCCATCATATAATAAATGCGGCTGTCCTCAGGAAGATAAAATTTTCTTTTAGGATTATGAGTATAGAAAAGACTAGTTAATGGTCTCTTCTCTTTATGCATAATTCCTACAAGATATACACTGTTTACATTACTGTGCTCCATGACATTGTTTACACATACGTCTACCCCTTCATCAGCTAAATCCCATGGATACAAACTTGCTGCAACTTCTTTAATGTTCATTTTAACAACTCCCTCATTTTAATTTAGTTATGTAATTAATTAACTAATTATTTCTATTACTTTAAATGCTCTTCTATATTCTCCTGGTGTCTTTTGTTCATAATTTTTAAAATTTCTTATGTAGGTATGAACATCTGTATAGCCTACATTTATTGCAATTTCATTTATAGTTATCTTCGATTTTGAAAGTAATGATTTACTCTGATCTACTCTGATTTTGTTTAAATAATCTGCAAAACATTTTCCAGACCTTTCTTTAAACATTCTACTAATATATGAACATGATATATCAAATTTCTCTGATAAAAACTTTAAGGATATTTCAGAGTTATAATAATCACCATTAATATAATTGAGTACTTGTTCTATTATGTCTAAATTCTGATATTCGCCTTTGTGCTGTATGTCATTGTATATATACCGGTATAAACTCAGTAGATTAGTACGGAGTTCCTCTATCGTTTCAGAGCAAACTAAGGTTATTAATTCTTTCATTTTTATATCAAATTTTAAAGATACTTCAACGGTTGTATTTATAATTTCATAATAAATAGATTTGATCATACTTATTGGGAAATTTGAATTCTTTATAACATCTAGCAATTCATTAAGTTCATTTTCTATACTATTTAAATCCCCAATTTTCAAATAATTATAAATTTTATTTTTATCGTTTAATAGATAAAAATGCTTTAAATTCAAAACATTATCACAATGACAAATACTTTTAAAATCAATAACATTATTTCGACCCTTGACCAGTTTATATTCAACCGCAATGACTGCCTCTTTATAAGAGTCTCCAATAGAAAGAATGTCTTTATAAATATTACCAATACCTATGGTTGCATGAAAATTAAACTGTTCTATTAACACCTTCCGTATATTTATTGCCAATTGTTTAAGAACATACATGCTAAGATTATTAGAATTTTCTATAACAGCAATATTATTAGATCCAATAAAGCACAAATATATTACCCCATATTGCTCAAATAATCTTTTAATAATGTCTTCTATAGCGTTATTAAATACATGGCTATCATCAATAATCTGTTTTTTACTATTACATATATCTTGATAAATATTTATAAATAAAACAGCATATTCATCTTTATTAAATTGAAAATTTAATGCTCGGTTACTTGATTCTATTAATTCTCTATTTTTAATCTGACCAATTAAAAGTTTGAACAAGTAATCTTCCTTAGTAATTAATAATTGCTCCTTAACTTGCTTTAGCAAGCTTTCATTTTCGATTATTTTAGAGCAACAAATATCGCTAACCATTTTAAACTCATCATTATACTTTTGTTTTTGGTTTTTATAATAGCGATTAGGAAATACTGAATATAACATTTTCTTTATAGGTAAATAATTTTTATATGAAAATATATACGCAAGTATTATCCCAAATAATAAAGCAACAACCCCAATAACTAATGACAGCTCTTTTATATTATCAAATTTTTTACTTATTTGTTCATAGGGAATAATAGTAATATAAGATAATCCTGTTTCTTCGGAATAAATATATTGCACCATATTATTTCGATTGTTTATCATTTTATCTTGTATTATATTCTGTTGTTTGTTGCCTAAAATCTGTAATAATTCTTCAGAATTTATTTCATCACCCTTTGTTTCATTCCTAACAATAAGATCACCATATTTATTAAAAAGATAACCACTTCCTTCATTAATTCCTAAAGTATCATTTATTCTTTTAATAAGCGAATTAACTGGGATTTTAAAAACCATATATCCTACAGAGGTTGTACTATTTAGCATTAAAGTTTTAATGTATAATACAGATTCTGGTATAATATTTGAATTACTTATTAATCCATCCTTTTTCCCAGTTGTAGACAGTATTTTTTCTATTTTACTAATCTCCTGTGACATAGGTAAACCACTATTACTTAAAATGTTATTATTACTTTTAATATAGATATTATCAATAAATTCATTAGATACTGCATATAGACTTAATCTTTTCATTCCTTGATAATATGTATAAGAGCCTTCTATATCAGGAGAATACCTTAAAAGGAGCATTATGTCAGAATCTTGAGATAATGCCAATGATAGATTTTCAAGTTCTCTGATTCTAGTATCCATTATATCTTTGATTTGAAGGGCAGTTCTTTCAGTAGAGTTTTTTAATTGATTTTTCTCAATATTTATGAAGCTTTTATAAGTAAAACTCTCTACAAACGATATAATTATAACTAACAACAATAAATAGGAACATATAAATCTCAAAAATATAGTAGATCTAAACCTTTTCATTTAATCTTCCCCCTGTTTGCAAAAGATCATATATTAACAACAAATTTAAGTTAATATATATAAAATAATAATACTTTTACATTTAGGAATACAAGACCTGCAACACCTATTTTAGATAATTTATTTACACTTCATTAAATGTAAATAAACAAAGAAACTGCTGAATTGACTATATGTTTTGGTGCAACGTAAAATAATAATTATTAACCACTAACTGCATTAGTCATGAAGTACATTCCCAAACCAAGTTTATCTTAGAAAATATTTACTTTTGAAGATAAACTTAATCTGAAAACACAACCTACTTTGTTAAGCTAACCTATTTTTTATTCTTAATATATTCTGCATTAATTTCTTTAGTTATGGCATCGCCACCACCTGACTCCCATTTTGTTACAAAATCGTCAAACATTTTATCCACATCAGATCCATTTTTCGCGGAAACAATTTTAGCAAAACTATCATCTCTCAATTGATTCAAAATAAAACTAGATGTCAGCATTGCTGGTGTTGTTGTATATATTGGAGAATTAGGGGTTCCATACTTTTTAGTTAAACCATCAGCATCCCATACAGACTGATTTGCAGTACTATCTAACCATACTCTTCGAAACAGATTAGAATATTGGATACTCATACCTGCTTGTGTCCGTTTATTCACATCAGTCCAACCGTTTATGAATTGTACTATTCCTTTGTCATCCTTTTTGTAATTTACTCCTTCTTCTCCATATCTTATGCGCATATATCCTTCCTCAGATGCCGCATAATTCATCAATTCCATAAGTCTTTCAGGATGTTCACACTTAGCTGATATTGCCATTGTATATCCTATAGATCTCTGATCTCCTGTAAAAATATTTTGCTTTCCATCTTTATTCTTTACTGGAGCGTAAGACAGAAATTTTGCGTTTTTATCCTTATCATATAAAGTTTTTAGTCCAATATCAAATGCAGGATCAAGTCTTTGGCTGTCAAATGTATAGGATCCAAATTTCCCCTGACCAATTATTTCTTCAAACTTGTCACGAGTATAAATTGGAAATTGAGGGTCTATCCATCCATTTTTAAACCAAGTATTTATCCGTTTTAAAGCAGCTTTAGCTTCTGGAAGTATAGCCATATAAGTGAGCTGACCATTCACTAGTTTCCATCCATCATAGCTTATACCTTCATATTCAAATGCTTGAGAAAAGCTGTCCATTATTGGCGCATTAGAACCAGAAATCCCGTAAGTATCATTTTTACCATTTCCATCTGGATCATTTTCAGTGAATGCTTTAATTGCAGTCTCATACTCTTCAATAGTTGTTGGTATAGGAAGTCCCAATTTATTAAGCCAGTCTGTTCTAATAATTGGAACAGCAGATGTATCTAAAAATTGGTTAGGAACAGAATATAATTTTCCATTAAATTTAAAAGGATCCCATAATGCATCTGGTCTTATTTTCTTCATCTCAGCGCCATATTTTGTAACTAAATCATCCAATGGCATGATAAGTCCCTGGTCAACCATCTTTTTTTCAATAGCCAGATCATTTAATTGTATTAAATCAGGCATATCTCCTGAAGCCATTAATAAATTCAATTTATTTTGATAATCAGTTTGACCCCTTGGAACAAGCATAAATTCAAATGTTGCATTAAACTTCTTATTTAAAAATTGTTCCATAGAATTACCTGCTGGAACATCAAATTGTTTGCCCTGCATAATTGTATATTTATAATGTTGAGACATATCATCAACAAGAGGAGCAGTTACTACTGTAGGAACTGCCTTTTTATTACCACAACCTACAAACAATGAAGTAATCAGAAACACAAACATGATAATAGATAAACCTTTTTTATACATCTTTTTCCTCCCATACTCAGTATTTTCTAATAGTTAAATTGTAGTATATTTTCTATCTAGCCTTTTATAGCACCTATCATTACCCCCTTAACAAAATATTTTTGCAAGAATGGATAGATACACATTATAGGTAAAATAGCTACAACTATAGTGGCCATTCTTACAGACTGCATAGTAATATCTGACATTGTAAGGTCACTTGCCCCCCCTGAGACATAGGTTAAATCTGCTTGTTGAACGATTTCTCTCAAAATAAGCTGTAAAGGATACTTTGTAGACTTTGTCAGATAGATTAAAGCATCAAACCATTGATTCCAATAAGCTATTCCATAAAATAATGTTAAAGTTGCAAATATAGGCATAGACAATGGAACAATCACTTTAAATAATATATCGAAATCATTTGCCCCTTCAATACTTGCAGCTTCCTCCAAGCTACTAGGAATTGCACGGAAAAAACTAATCAATAACAATAGATTGTATACACTAACCACCCTAGTTAGAATTAATGCCCATAAGCTATCCAGCAAATGTAGATTTTTAATCAATAGATAGTTAGGTATTAATCCACCATTAAAAAGCATTGTAAAATATATCACAAATGTAATAATGGCACCACCACGTAATCTTTTACGTGATAAAGGATAAGCTGTTAATGCTGTTACACTAAGACTTAATGCTGTACCTATAATTGTTATAAAGAGTGTATTTCCATAAGCGTTCATTATACTCTTCGTTGAAAATACCATTTTAAAAGCTTGTAATGTAAATTTCGCAGGATACAGGAAATAATGATCCTGTGCTGCTAAAGTATCACCTGAAACGGATGCAATAATAACATACCAAAATGGATATAGAGTAATGATTCCAACTAAAAATAAAAAGATATAATTTAGTATTTTTAAAAACGGTATTCTTGATTTGTAATTTTTAATCTGGCTCGTCTTTTTTGATTTATGTTTTTTTATACTGGGAGATATTTTTATAATACTTTCTACCATAACTCCTCCCCCCACCTTTTTGCAATTTTATTTATAGTTACTACTAAACATAAGCCTATAGCAGACTTGAACAAATTAACTGCAGTTGATAAACTATATTGTGCTTGTAATAATCCTATTTTATAAACATAAGTATCTATTATTTCTGATACATCATTCACCAAAGCATTTGACATAATTAATACTTGTTCAAATCCGGCATCCAAAATGTACCCAACCCTAAGAATTAACATGATGATCACTACACTTCTTATAGATGGTAAAGTGATATGTATCATACTTTGGAAACCGTTTGCACCATCAATATCAGCTGCCTCATATAGGTTAGGATCAACACCATTTAATGCGGCAAGATAAATAATTGTACTCCATCCCAACTCTTTCCACATATCAGATAATACTAAAACACCTCTAAAATAATCAGGATTCATCAGCAAATTTATTTCTTTACCTGTCATTAAAGTAAGCATACCGCTAATCAGTCCTGATTTAGGTGCAAGAAGAATAATCACAAGGTTCCCTATAACTACCCAAGATAGAAAGTGTGGTAGATATACAACCGTTTGAATCGTACGCTTATATACACTATTTCTAACTTCATTTAATAACATTGCAAATATAATTGGAGCAGGGAAACCAATTATTAACTTATATAAACTAATTTTTATTGTATTCCCCATAACTCTCCCAAAATCGGGAGATCCAAAGAACTGATTGAAATACTTTAATCCTACCCATGGACTCCCTGTTATTCCTCCCTTAAACGAATACTCCTTAAAGGCAATTAGTATACCGTACATAGGAACATACTTGAAAATTATAAAAAACGCAATACCTGGTACAAGCATCAAATATAACAGCTTATCTCTTTTTAAATATTTAATAAAGGATTGCACGATTAATTCCTCCTTCAACTATAGAAAATAATCAAATTAAGCCTATTCCTTATTTTAATAGGGATTTTGCATATTTTATATCTTCAAATAACAATTGATTTACATTATTCTGGCTACTGTATTCATGCGTTAAGCAAATTGCACCATTGTACCCTTTACTTTCCAAGTAGTTTATTATCCTTGGCCATGATGCCAATCCCTGCTTTCCTGTTGTAAAATATCGTTCCCACTTAGCTTCAAGTTCAGGCCCACTAGTACGACGATAAAACACATTTTTTAAATTCACTAAACAAAGATGTGACCATATAATATCTAGTCCCTGTTCAGGTTCTTCTCCTGCTAAAATACTCTGAGCAGAATCCCATATTGCCCCTACATATCTAGGGTCATAATCCTTAATTAATTGATAAAGTTCCATAGAATTCGATATCATTGGACCATAATGATGTTGGATTCCAATTTTTACGTTATACTTCTGACATAGAGGAATAATTTTTTCAATTTTCCTTTTTACGTTATCTACTGCTGACCAATACCCAATTTTTAAATCAAGGTTAGCTAAAATTCTAATGATAGGGATCCCAGCTGCTGCACATGCTTCAAAAGTATTTTCATCCGTACTACCTGCAATACTGGTAACCATTACATCGTGTTGCTCCATCACCTTTACTAATTGAATAAGACCCTTTTGTGCATTACTAGGTTCTACTTGATATCCTTCTCTTAGACTGAATTCAATCCCTTTAAAGCCCATATCGCTTACCATCTTACCTATTTCATCAAGTGACTGTGATATCCAAGGTTTAGTAAACGCAGTAAAAAATATTTCTTTTTTATCGTCCATAATATATTCCACCTTTCATCAGTAAAATAAGAATATTAGAATTTATATCATTTTCATTTCTATAACCGAATATTGTTCTTTTAATAAATACTTGTCAATGAACAATTCTCTCATTCATGTTCGATTTTTTAACAATAAGTGGAATTTTAATATTTTTAATGCTAAATACTTTCACAAGTGCAACAATCCTACATTTCCAAATAAAATGAACAAAATGTAATTCAATAAAACTAAAGTGTATTACGCACTCTTTGGGCTTTGTGATATATTTTAAAATACCTAATGAGGAATTGAGTTACAATCTTTAAACCTAACAAAAAAATACTGCAAAAGATTTCCCTAATGTAGTATTCTATAATACTATTTTTCAGACTTCGGGAAACGCCAATAAATCCTATTGTGAATTTATTGGGCGTTATCCAATTTAAAATCGCATAGCAGTGACATTTCGATATAATTAAGATTTGCAGAATTCACAATTTACCAGTTATATTTTCCCAACCTAGAATAGCCATTCGTAGCACTTTTAAAGTTACAGTTCAGATGTGTTCATTATAAAATCTGTAATATTTTATTATACTAATCGAAAAAATACTCCTATTAAATATTTGATTATTTTAGAGAAAACCTTCAAAATAAAAGTAGCTTAAACTAGCCAATATCAATGGTTTAGCTTGCTTTTGGGCTGATTTTATGGTATAATTTTATCATACAAATCAATCGGAAAGTGGTGTGTTTATGGGTTCTAATTATCAAAGGCAGTATCAAAATGAATATGAAAATTTAGTTTCTGAAGTAGGGGATTTAAAAATGTTACTAAAAAATCTTACTTCCACTATTGGAACTCTTAACGAAACCATTAATG
>DATCIH010000009.1:0-9737 GCA_036507955.1 Clostridiaceae bacterium
GATTTTAAAGGCATATTTATGTTATATAGTTAATAAGCACTGGTTTTTGTCTAAAATGGAATTGAACTAATCAGCTTAATTCAATAGCTTGAAAGATAAATCAACTCTTTAATAAGGCAATTTGGAGCTGCGAAACTTAAGTAAGAATATTTAAAAAATAGAGGGTGAAACCAAATTGTAAAATTTCGTTTCACCCTCTAAAATTAAGCACTAAGAAATTAAAGCTTTTACATTATTTTTATTCCTGTTGTTAGAATTTCTTAAACATAAGGATTAGATAAATCAAAATCACTGCTTTTAAATGGATGTGGTTCTATTCTATTATCAACTTTTCTTCTAATTCTCATTAATCGTAGAGTATCATCTATTGGATCACCAACAAAATCATCCCCAATAACAGCTATATCAATATCACTATCCTCTGAATAATTACCTTTTGCATAAGATCCATATAAATATATACTACTTACACTTAACTCTTTTTTGACTAGCTCCGCATAGGTCTTTACAATATATTCTATTTTACTATTATTAATGAAAGAAGCCATACTCTCCAATTTTTCACCTGCTTTCTTATCTATATCTTTTACTCCATATCTTCCTTAATCTGCTTATACGTAAACAATAGACTTTCCCTTGGCTTTATACCTGCTTCTTTTGCCTTTTCAAAAACACTCATCCATAAATCATTAAGGTTAATTCTATCTGAAGTATATAAAGCATTGCCTAAAAAAAATGATTGAAGAAAAACATATTGATGAATTGATTAAAAGTCCTGCGAGATTTATAGAGAAAAATATTATTCGTAAAAAGCAAATAGAACTTCCTGATTTGGAAGCTTTAGAGCTTGATATGAAAGAATTGAAGGTGACTTGTAAACTTTATCAAGAGTTATATGATTTTCTTTGTTATGCTGATGAAAATTATCTTTTTAATACAAGTTCCGGCAGTCCTTTTAATACCATATCCATAGATAGACAACACTTTCTTGTAATGATCTTATCTGGAAAATTGAAATTTGAAGATACTACAAAGCTTATTACTGACTCAATAATAACTATAGCAAATACTAGCAGTAATTATAGTATAAACACTATGGAATTGATGCAACTGCTTATGAATTCAATACAGGAGGATTTTTTGCGATTGCAAGCCTTAGAGAAATGCTCAAATGTTATGTAGACCTAGAAAATCATAATGAAGCTATAAATGACTATAGAAAAAACTATCTTGAAGAAAGCAACATGGATAAAGCGAAAATACTAAGCCGAGTACTAAATGAATATGGGTTGCCGGATTTAGTAGTATAGCACAAATATAATTTTTATATTTTTCAAATATGTTCTAAACTTTAATGAATCTTATTTTTGATTTCCCAATAACCAGTCTTTTTTGATCCTACCCTTAGTAGGATACCTTTATTCTGCAAACCTACTAGATTTCTTTTTACTGTGCTAATGGCTAATTTAGTATTATTGGATATGTTTTCTGCAGTAATTTTATTGTCATTATAAATTTCGCTAGCTATTTTCCTCTCAGTTAAATTCAGGTCTTCATTTAAAGTATCATTTAGATCTTTATTATTATTTATTACCACTTTAGTCATAAAAGCAACAGTGCTAAATTCTGGCTCGGATAGACCTAATTCTACCATTTCATTACACATACGATCTACACCTTCACCAAATTCCTTAACATACTTATATTCCTTTAGAAGTGCTGCAATTTTGGGATTCCTAGAAAAGTGTACAGTACGTATATTATTAAGTCTTACAAGTCCAGGTAGTGAACCAGGGCTTTCAACAACAATTCTATTGTCAAACATTTTTATCTGTATATCTGTTCCTTTAATACTATAATCACGGTGAGCTACAGCATTTACAATAATCTCATTCCAAACAAACTCAGGATATTCTGGCGTTGTCTGAAACAAGCCTCCTTTAGCTAGCCTTGTACTCTTTGATTTGGGTTCCAACAAATTCGATTGATTTTTTAAGCATTTGTAAAACTGTTCCTGGAATATTACATCTTTAATTATATTCAGCTAAGCTCCAAGGGGGTAATAAAATATCATTTTAATCGCATTGGAGCATATTGGGATAATAATAATGAAATCGATATATGTGCTGTAGATAATGAAGGGAGAAATGTGCTTCTGGGTGAATGTAAATATTTAGCAAAACCTATAGATGCAGATGTGCTCTTTAATCTCATGAAAAAGAGTGATAAGATCAGCCAATTTAAAGAATACTAAATTACTTATGCTATATTTTCCAAAAGTGGCTTTACTAAGAGACTCTTAGATACTGCTACAGAAAATGACTCAGTGCTACTTATCAATAATGGAAAGTTGTAAAAAGGAGACAAGATGGTTGATACTAAAGTGTCAACCATCTTGTCTAGTAAGTGCCATATATTACATTCCTTCTACAAAATTAGTTTATTTGATATTTTTCTCTTGCTCCATCCAAGACTTTGTGCCCATGCCTTAAGATTACGCCCTTCTTCTTTGTCCTCACCTTCATATATGTCCTTCATAAATCCCACAAAGCCAGGCAGACCTCCCACATCATCAAAAACAAATACTCCGTCCTTATGAATACATACAGGCCTATGCTTTGTCATTACTGTAGTTTCTGCCTCTGATAGTGCATCCTTTGAAATATAGCCATTTTCAAGTAATTCCTTGCAATCCTTTTCCTTAGTAATGGTTATTGTCCAATCATCTCCAAAGTCATAATTGTAGATTAGTTTATTTGTTACAGGAAAGATATCTTCATTAATACAAATGTCATCGTCTTTGAAAGCCAGAACCGTTGCTATTTCAAGTCGTTCAAGTAAACTCTCTGTTCCTCCCTCTATAATTATGGAATTGTTCATTTCTTCCAACGTTAATTCAATAAGTGGTGCATTTTTTATAATTTTTGGTTTTGTTTTATCATCTCCTTTGCTCCTATTCATATAATCACTAAAGGGTTCTCCAACCTCAACAATTGCAAAATGCTCAATTAATTGTTTAACGTCATTTTGAGCCCATTTAAGCTCTTCCGTAATCCCATGAAAGAAATACGGCCCTGTATACTTTTTCTTAAGCCATATTTTTATGCTCCCACTTTGGTAGTCATCATCCCAAAAAACATCCTGCTCACACTCACTAGGAGACTGAAAAAGTATGCCCACTAAATCAGTCCAGCCTTTTACCGTTCTACATGTTAACCTGTTATAGATTTCCTCAGGCAGAATAAATCTGCGTAAATGAGAATTCTGCCATCCAAATAATGTTTGCATTGCATAGTGTAAATTATGAAGTGTCATATCTGATGGAATTAAAATATCTCTGATGATTGAGTCTCCTGTTGATGATCCCCCGTATTTACTTAGAATCTTTTGCTCTTCATCGTCTAAATGGTCATCTTTTAATTCCAGATGAAGATGTACTACTTTAAATGTATTTGTGTTATTATAACAATCCATTGTCATGCACTTTTCCTTTCTTATTAATAAATTTTTTTTATCATCTTTGTTTATTGTCTTATTTACAAACTTTTCACGGGCAATTTTAATTCTTTTTCTGTATACTTTACTCTTTTTAGCATCTGCTGTCAGTTCAGGACCAGTATACAGATTCTTTTCATATGGCAAGAATGCAGTAACTCTGTTTGTTGAAGTATTCAGTTCAGTAGCAATTTCTGAAATACTCTTGCCCACACTTCTTCTTTTTCCAACCTCCAAGCTAAAATCCGTTTTATATTTCCCTAATGTAATAAGTATTTTCCTAACCTTTGCATATGAAATTTCCAGGTCATCCGCTGTCTTCTGCAAAGAAGCGGTTTTTTTATAAGATTTTAATACTTCCTGCATAAATGCTAATGTAGTTATTGTTTCATTCAGCTTTTTCAACCCCCTTTTCTAAAATAGTGTCAATACACGCGTATAAGGTTAGTATATCCTATGTTTGAGATAGTGTCAATACACGTTTTTTCTTATGCCTTAATATAGATCAATGTCTTGAATTATAGGCAAGTTATTTCAATATAAACAATTGAAAATAGAAAAAGCCATCAATATACAATCCTGCTAGTATATTGATGGCTTATTATCTTTTACTGGTTGCTAAAATCTACCTACTTAATTAGTTTTTAAAATCACTTTTAATAAGCTCTATTCCTTGTTTTAACGCTTGACATTTTTCATATATTTTCTGTATATCAAGTTTTTCCAAGAATCCCGTTTCTCCTTTTATATAATGTTGCCTTTTGGTACCTTTCCTAAATAAACCTTGTAAATCCTTATGCGTGAGTCTTTCAGGGCTGGAGTAAGTTCTTTTTATACTATCGCTAATCTTTAACCCAATAAAATTGCAGATTCCTTAAATAATATAATTCATTGGCTATCTCTTTATTGATTCCAGTTCCAGATTCAAGATTCTTTGTTTTTCTTGGGATACCATCCAAGTAATTATTTAATATGTTCTTGTAAAATATTTTTTCTGTATAGCCCTCATAAAATATATATACTAATTTATCAGACTCATTTTTTTCTTTAACCATAGTCTACGCCTCATAGTTAAAGAAAATATCACTAAAACTTGAAAATGGTCCAGACAATTTTTTAACCAGCTCTTTATTGTTTTTAACTTGCTCAATAATTGCTTCACCAAATTCTTTATTGCTTATTATACTTACCTCATTTATCTTTACCATGTTCAATAATACTGGAGATTGAGTAGTCAATATTATCTGAATATCTGAAAAATCATTCTTAATTAAGTTTATTATTTTTTTCAGGAGTTTAGGATGGATAGAATTTTCCAGTTCTTCAATTGCTACTATTGGATACTTGTTTGATATAAGATACGTAATTATATTGATAGCAATAAGCGTACCATCAGACAGTTCACTTATTGCAATCTCCTGATTTGTACCAAAGGTGAATTTTAAATTTTTAAGTTCCTGTCCCATATTGATTATATTGCTATTGCTAATATTTAATATATCCTTAAGTATTTCATTATAATATTGAGCCTTATCAGATTTGAGTATTTTATCAATCTCTTCTATTAAGGCCAATGACACTATCCTCCCGTTTTTAATTATAGGAGTTTGCTTTCTAATTGATTCTCTAATTACATCCGGTGTACTGTACAATACTGGAATTTTACACAATAAAAAAATATCGTCTATCCCCTTTTGTATTGGTGTTTCAAAGCTATTTTTAATATCTTTAATTTTATTAATAAGAGAAACTAAAGCTTCAGAGCCATCTATAATTTGTATCTTTGGACCTTTTACTTTTTTAACAGTAGTGTTCTCTCTTTCAAAGGCTATAGATATGGGTCCTGTGGACGTTATCTTCTTATACTTAAAAACTTCTCTATTTACATATCCCGTATCAAAAATATGATTTTGAATTACTGTCTCTATAAAATAAGAGTATTTATAAACTTCTCCTTCAACTACTTCATTAAATTCTATTTCGACTGAAATACAATTACCTTTATAGTTTTGGCAATGTGATAATATTTTATCATTATCTAATTCACCTATATTTAGAAGCCTCTCTTTAATATCTTCACTGCCAGTTAAAAGCACATTTAAGAAAGAGAAAATTTCTAACAAATTTGATTTGCCACTATTATACAGACTCAATTAATTACTGTGAAATAAAATTCACAAATGTATATGTAAATATTTAGCAAAACCCGCAGATGCAGATGTGCTCTCTAATCTCATTAAAAAAAGTGATAAGATTAGCCAATTTAAAGAATACAAAATTACTTATGCTATATTTTCCAAAAGTGGCTTTACTAAGAGACTCTTAGATAGTGCTACAGAAAATGACTCAGTGCTACTTATCAATAATGGAAAGTTGTAAATAAGATGATGGGGTGGTTTACACTAAAGTGTTAACACTCTTGTCTCCTTGTCGAATTTAGTGGTATAGCAACAATTATATAATTCTAATTATTCTCCAATCTCCTTGAGGTGCCCTTGTATCTTCTTCAAACTTTCCACAACCAAACTATAATCCGGAAGGTTACCATATACAAATTCTTTTCCAAAATTAAATTTATAGCTGTTTTCAATTTGCTTTTCTTGAATTATATCGAATATAGGTGCAGCGCTCCATTTTTCTTTATAAGGATATTCATCTTTAAATCTTGAATTTTCTTCATCTACTCTTACAAGATTAACTATCTCTGATAAATGTTCCTTGTTTAGATAGAATTCCTCTATTTCATAATATGTTAAATGCAAATCATATAAATGTCTGGTCTTTGAAAATATTTCTTTTGATTCAGTATTATATGACATCCTTACCAAAGAAACCATTTTATCCATTAACGTTCTGTATATAGATAATACATTGATTTTAAATGGTTCTAAACCATATTCTTTAATAAATTCATCCAATTTCTTTTCTTTTAGGTAATTATAAATTATAGAATTTACAAATCGCTTTTCAAATGGATTAGGCGTTAGAAAAGTAACAGTTTCAATTTTGATATTAGAATTCATTTCTTTTAATTCAGGGCCCCTAAATATTATAATACTCGCTAACTACTTCAATAAGAGCTTTGAAATTTTCTTCATTTTCGTGAAGGTTCATTAATAAAGCCCCCAATTTTGAGTATTATTTAATGTGGAATTTTTCATAAATTTATATTTTTTACCTAAATTAGCTTTTACTTTCATTAAAGCTATTTCACTATTTATATTTGAATCTTTATTTATATCTTTAATAATTGTCTCTATTAGGGCACCAGTAAAATTGTTTACAAACTTACGATAATATTTTGTAAGTCCTATAATATATATTAACTGGTCTTCATTGAAGTTTCTAAGTTTAGCTATTAAAATATCTACGTAATTATTCAAATCTATGTCTTGTATTTGATCCATTTGATCTACAACATCTAGAAATTGTAACAACTCAAAATTGTCATTTTTTATTACAACTTTGGGTTTTAGCAACTTCACTTTTAGTTTAGCTTTATCAGTATTCCTTTTAACTGCATTAGTAGCAATCCAAGTTCTATTAGGAACTTGAGTAGTAATATTCCATGTGTTCCAAAGAACAGGTCCTGTTAAATAACCAATAACGTGGTTTTCCTGTTTAAGATACTTTTTATTAATTAATTGCTGCTTATCAATTCCAATCTCCCCAAATAGTGTCATTTTAGATTTATAGTAGATTCCTTTTTCAAAAACTTTTATAACATTTTCTTTATGCAATCTATTAAAGGCCACATTTCTTGCATTCTCATATTCTTTTAAAGCTTTAATATCTTTAATTATTATTGGCTCTCTTTCTTTACATGCATCCACATATTCTCTTACTATATTTGTAACATCCACGTTTTCACCTCCATAATAATTTTCATTATATCTATATATATAATAATAAAGCATACTTATATATATTATTATATCCTATTTTGCAGAAAACATTACAAAAATATTATTAAACTTTTTGCTACAATTCTTTGCCATTTGACAATAGGAATCACTTATCTTCCCAGAAATAGGTTATGCTAATTCATTAGCCCTTGGGTTTCCCCAACCCAAATCAGAACATTCTGGGATTACACATATTTGTGCCTTTCTTTCATGGGCTATACTAACAAAATGTGCTGCCTGTGCCAAATTGATATTTAATATAATTTATAAGTATCTTGGAGCAGTAGTTGGATCAACCGATTTAATTTGACCATCTTTTATAGCATCTCTAATAATTCTTGATACACTAGACATTCCTTTATCCCCTCTGCTCATTTCCTTAAATGGGACATGAGCAAAAAGTATAACTTCTGTATGTTCCTCCCTGACTTCAATGAAATGAAAACATAATTGCTTTCATTTTCAAGAGGAGTCTCGTCGGTTTTATTAACGGCTACCAAACCGTTTTATACTTCCCAGTATTTTTTTCACTTATAGAATTATTTACAATACTTAATGGATTTCTGTCATCAAGTAATGATTTTATTTTAATTTCACCTAAATCAATATTAAATTTTTCAAAATATAGTTTCTCTGTTTTACCACCATAAAACTATAAGAATAATATTGTTTTGTTCTTTAACACCTCTGCCTTTTCTTGAATACTTATCATCTTTGGGCATCTATTATTCTTAACTCCCTTTTTTAAAAGGAATTGCTCCATAAACACCTAACAAATATTTCTTTAAAGTAGAATCATTTTTTCGTACATTTCTGAAATCTGTTAGTGAATATAATTCACTCTCATCATAGATGTTTTTATCAACAAAACATATCTGATCTCTTCTTATTTCTTCTTCCAGCAAAAGTACGTTATGAGAATTACATATTAATTGAGCATTATACCTATTAAACTCAGGTCCTAGTAGTTCAAAAAGCTTTATAGTTCCTTCCGATTCATACTGCATAAATGGTAACATAGCAAAATCCACAATTTCTTTCTGCAACTCTCCACACATCTTAATCCTGATGTTAACAGGAAGGTTCAATAATGAGCTATAATAGAAGTGGATTAAAATTCAAAAAGAGGTGGCTTATTATTAAAAACAATTACAACAATATACCAAACGAGTATATTACAGAAGGAAAAGTTACAAAGCTAAAAATAAATAAAAAAGATGACACCATTCTTGAAGCTCTAATAGATACTGAAGATTTGCAAAGGAGTTTAGACAAAGGTACCTGGTTTGCCCAGTGGCATAAGAACTTTAATAGCTATTTAGTTCAAACGCTCTGTGCGCCTACAGAGGGAAAGCAACATGGTGAAAAACAAACTTTGCAATCCTTCCTACTAGGCTTATCACCTAAAGCTCCGATTAGGCATTTGAATGGCAACACTTTAGATAATAGAAAAGTTAATTTACAAATCTATGATCAGAATACTATTAATGACTATAGAATCATGGATGGAAATACAATTGCTATTATTTTAAGAGATAAATTTGGCAAAGAAATTGCCACTACCTTAGTGGACACAGAAGATCTACCTAAAGTAGTAAATAACGATTCTAGCTGGGTACATTATATCTTCAAGCAAGAACCTTATGCTGTTTCCAATACAAAAGATGGAAGAGTATATATGGATAGATTTATTATGAACACTGAGGAAGATATACTCGTGCACCATATAAACTTAAATCCTCTTGACAACAGAAAATCAAATTTAGAAAACATGAAGCGAGATAATTCAAATCTAGAGGTAGAGCAATAGAACTTCAGCTGCTACCTAAAGCAGGAGAGTATTTATATACTTTAAATCATACCGAGGATGAAAAAGATCTATGCAAAATGGAACTGAAATATCTCTTTAACATTAACCTTGAGGGGAAATACTTCCTCTCAAAGAATTATGTTAACATTTCAAGAAGCCCCTTTATAAAAAATTGTATTCATATATTGTATTGCGACCTAACCCTGGAGGGAATTATTGAGCAAATTGTTTTGGATAAGTTAGAAGCGGTAAAATATAAGGTACTTTATATTCCTGAAGCACAGGAAATCATTAGTTTCCATCAGCGGCGTAAAATTGAATATGAAGTAGGTTTCAATATCTTAGGAAAGTGTGAACTGACTGATCCTGAGATTACTTTTGGTATAACAAAAATAGAGGATAAGTGGATTTTTGGCAAATGCGAAAGCAATGACAGAGAATGGCTCCAGCATGACTATAAACCCTTTTCTTACTCTAATGCACTGAAAGTTAATATTTCTAGAGCACTGGTTAACATAGCAGTTGGT
>DATCIH010000010.1:0-2596 GCA_036507955.1 Clostridiaceae bacterium
GAATTAATTAGAATTCAAATTTTATTTGAGCTGTATGAAAATCTATTTTGTATTTGCAATTACAATAATATTACAAGACAAGAATACAGAATCTCACGTGGTAACAAGTGTCAGGTAATTGCAGCTCTCTTTTATTTAAATGACAGAGGATATATTAATGTAAGGACTACAAGTGAAGAGGATGTTCTTATTATCTATATTAGAGCCAGAGGGATTGATGAAATTGAACTTAAGATAAAAAAAGCTACCACATTGGCCCTAACTTTCAGCTTTAATAAATTACTTATTCCAAACTTCGATAATGTGCCTGATGACCGCTGATTTTATTTGACAATTTTTTATACAGAATGTGTATCTATAGAAGAGGATGTGATCATGTTGTTGAAAAAAGTTAATATAATTTTTGTTAGTGGAAAAGATGTTACATTCATGCTTAATAATAATGAAAGGAGAAACTTGATTTCTTGGTTGAATGATAGTGAAAATTCAAATAATCTCTTTATAATAAAACAGGAAAGTGATAATATTGAGACATTTGAAACATTTACAATTTATAAAAGTAAAATAGAATATGCTGTATATTAATAATACTGAAGTAATATTACACTAGATATCATAAGGAGCTGACTTATATGAATAAAACTATAATGCAATTTTTTGAATGGAATTTGACATCAGATGGAGGACATTGGAACTTTTTAAAGGAACACTGCACAACACTAAGTGATGTCGGCATAAATACACTTTGGCTTCCGCCAGCATATAAGGGTTCAGCTGGCAGTAATGACACTGGTTATGGTATATACGATTTATACGATCTTGGTGAATTTGATCAAAAGGGAAGCGTGAGAACTAAATATGGAACAAAAGATGAGTATATAAATGCAATAGCCGAGGCTCATGAAAATGATATTGAGATATTAGCAGATATAGTACTAAACCACAAAGGTGGAGCAGATCATACTGAATGGGTAAAGGTAGCTAAAGTGGACCCTAACGACCGAAACAATAAAATATCTGATGAATATGATATAAAAGCATGGACTAAATTTAACTTCTCTGGAAGAAATAATAAGTACTCCGACTTTAAATGGAACTGGAAACATTTTGTTGGGGTTGATTGGGATGAAAATAAAAAGGAAAAAGCCATATTTGAATTTACTGGGCTTGGTAAGAATTGGGATGAAGGAGTAGATGATGAAAATGGTAACTATTCTTATCTTATGAGTACAGATGTAGATGTTAGTTCGCCTGTAGTATATGATGAACTCTTAAAGTGGGCATTATGGTACATTGATATAGCAGATCTTGATGGGTTTAGATTAGATGCAGTAAAACATATAGACTTTGGATTTTTCAAAAGGTTTATTGATGATATAAGGAAAATAACAAGTAAAGAGCTTTTTACAGTAGGAGAATATTGGCATACTGATATGAATGTGTTGAAAAAATATGTTGAGGATACTTCACACATGTTTAATGTTTTCGATGTACCACTGCACTATAACTTTGTATCAGCTGCAAATAATCAGGACAACTATGATTTAAGGGAGTTAATGTCAAATACATTAATAAGTTGTTATCCGGAGAATTCAGTGACTTTTGTGGACAACCATGATACCCAACCTGAACAGTCTCTTGAGTCTTGGGTAGACAACGCATTTAAACTACAAGCATACACTTTTATTTTGACAAGACAAGAAGGTATACCTTGTGTGTTTTTTGGGGATTATTATGGCTTGCCAAGTCATGATATTGATCCACTAAAAGATCAATTAGATAAATTATTAAAAGCAAGGCAAAATTTTGCTTATGGGGAGCAACATGATTATTTTGATAATGCACATATTGTAGGATGGACAAGAGAAAATGGTCTAGCTGCCTTAATTTCCAATGCGAATAATGGTGGGTCTAAGAAAATGTATGTTGGGAAAGATCTTTCAGGTAAGACCTTTGTAGATGTAACTGGTAATGTTTCTGATGAGATTAAAATAGATAAGGATGGTAACGGTGATTTCACTGTTAATGAGAATTCGTATTCAGTATGGTGCATAATTTAAAGAAATATATACTACCGTTATCATCTCACAAGTAAGGGGTTTTGCAAGAATGCATAATGCTAGTATATATTTTAATGTAGATTCAAAACGACTCCAGTTTTTAAGCAATTGGAGAAATAAAACGCCAAATAGATTCATAAATTTTTTTCCACAGGCCCCGCTTAGAATAAGTTTCAATATCGAATATTGTACAATCTTGGATATCATTTAAAAATGTATCACGGCATTTAATTGCAAAATCATTATTATAGATAAATGCATTGATCTCATAATTAAGGCTAAAACTTCTAATATCAATATTTGCAGTGCCTACTGTTGAAACGTGATCATCTATAACCAGTGTTTTTGCATGAAGAAAACCTGAATGCAGATATACTTTTACACCATGCTTTAAAAGTTTAGCCACGTTTAATAAGGAAACAGCATAAATAGATTTTTTATCGGGTATACCAGGAAGCATGATTCTAACGTCAACACCACAAGCTGCCGCAAGCCTTAGAGCTTCTAATAAAGTTTTATCTGGAATAAAATATGGA
>DATCIH010000011.1:0-29813 GCA_036507955.1 Clostridiaceae bacterium
GATATTGATTATATAGTACTAAATAAGTTATAATTGAATCCATAACAATGACACCCTTTCATGTGTATTTTTGTTTAGTAAGCGATTCAATTATAGCATGAAATTAAGGGGGTCATTGTTTTTTGCATCTAAAAAACTCTGTAACCCTTGATATATAAGGAATAAATCAAAAAAGGAGTGTAAAAAATTTTACACTACCTTAAGTATAGAAGGGAAGTAAAGTATGAAATTTACGATAATAGGAAGCGGAGGGTGCGTTGCATTACCTAAACCATTATGTAAATGTAGAATCTGTAAAGAAGCAAGAGTAAAAGGTAAACCTTATTCAAGATTTGGATGCAGTTTATTTTTAGAAGATATAAAATTATTAGTTGATACGCCTGAAGATATTGTACAGGCACTAAACTATGCTAATGTTCAGGAAGTTACTTCAGTCTTATTTAGTCATATGGATCCAGACCATACTCTTGGTATGAGGGTTTTTGAACATATGAGGCTTAATTGGTTTGAAATTTCAGAAGGAAAAGAGTGTACAAACCCAATAAGTTTATTTGCAATGGAACATGTTATGTCAGATATAAATTCTATAGGTTCAAACCGCGGTTCTTTTTTAGATTATTATGAAAACATTAGAAATATAATAAAAAGAAATGTAATAACAGATGTGATTTATTTAGATGACATTAAATTAACATTTGTTAGAGCAGATTCCGCAACAGTATTTGTGTTTGAAAAGGAAGAAAGAAAAGTTATTTATGCTCCCTGCGATGTAAAACCATTTCCTAACAATGATATCTTTAAAAATGCAGATATTATGATAATTGGGAATACCATTGTTGATGAGGTTCTAAAAGACGGTTTCATTATAGCTATTTTCACAATAATAATTACATGTCTTTCTTTATCTTTTCAGTGGGCAGAATTTTATAAAGGTTACAGTTTGTCTGCTTTTAATTTTCAAGTTTCAATAATATTTTTATTAATATGGGCAATATTTAGTTTCTATTGGGGAATAATTCAAGAAAAAAATTATCAAAAGTTTATAATTGTATATTGGGGTATTGGTATAATAGCTTCTATGGTTATATGCATTTTTGATAGTAACAAATTGATACATTCATGCCTATTACCATTTTATATATGGTTCGGAGGTCCATTATACGGGTTTAGACATTTGCTAAACATGGTAAATTTATTAAATATAGATGTACCAAGGTTAATGTTAATAACATCACCTTTAGGCATATTATTTAGTTTTATAGGATATTGGCTTGGATGTCGGGTTCAAAATTAAAAAAATCATAACATTTTAAAATTGTAAACCACATGGAAAAAAATTGTGTGAGGGTAAACTTACGCATATAAATAGTAAAAGACATGAAACATCAAATGACAAAATTTTGTCGTTCGCCTTGGTTGGAAAGTCCTTTCAAGTGATACAAGTATTGCGTAGAAGTGCACTTTTATAATTCGGAAAATGTTTAAATAATCGGCAAGGCACATTACATCACCAAGCGCATCGCGCTAAGGCTCAGGAACCTCGGCAAAAAGGTACGTTATGATACATTTTAAAGCTGTTGAAAGGTAATCTTCTAAGGAAAGATTTTGGAAACTGTAAAATAAAAGAAACTGAAGAATCTTAGAATCTATTGTGAATTAATTGGGGGAATTATGATGAATGATAAATTTACAAAATTTATGTTAGCAGGAATATTGTTATGTTTAATAGTCATTGCAGATAAGCCTACAAATAATCAAGTTGACTCATCTAACCCATACATTAATTTTAGTTCAGGTCATCAAATTATACAACTAGCACCAGATAGAATTGCAGTTGTAGATAGTACGAGCAATTCTGGTACGGATGGAACTATATTGGTATTTGATTATGATAATAATACTAAAAAGTTTAGTTTTGTTAGCACTATGAATTATGCAGATTATTTTAAAAACCCAGATAAATATGGATTGCCTAAAAATTAAATTACTGATGCATAATAGTTTCTTATTTTGTGAAATAAGTAGCTAAAATATTATTGGGAATTGTACAACCGAAAGAGAGTCAAGACCTAAAACATCTCATAACAAAATGCTCCAGTTCGCTTTGGTTTGAAAAGAGCGCTAAAGCCACCACCTAAGACTAAGATAAGAGCTATCTAAGCCTCAGGTGGTGCTGTAATGCGGAACCTTATCTGATATTTTAGGACTAAAAAGTTTATATTTACTTAGTTAGTAATTTTTTTAGTAACACAAATAATAGGTTACTGTTGTAAACTAATGGTTTGATACAATGGCTTCGGAATTATTATTCTGCAAACACGTTAGTCTATACATTTAAAAGACAAATATAGAATTGGAGGATTACAATGCACAGCAAGAAGACGTTAGTAATTGCGATAGACCTTAGGGCTATCAAATGATTTGTTTAAGATTGTGAATACTGCTTCAAAAATAGTGAATTTAAGCAATACTCTAATCATTAATCCTTTTTCTATACAATTTGATAGTAAGGTATTAAATTCATATAAGGTTAATGAAACATTTAATGAAATTAAAAGTGAAAATATAGGTATTATTAATTATTTATATTCCGTAGATTCATCAGTATCAGTTCATCAGATGAATAATGGTATAAAACCGGATTTTGATCCAAATTATTCAATGAATCTTTTTAGAAATGTTAATAATAAAGATGTTCTACCCTTAGTATATATTGACAAAGACTCCTTCAAGGTATTAAAACTTAAACTAGATATTAGTATTATTGATAAAAATAGTAAACAAAACTATACACCTGTTTATGCTGGCTATGATTATAAACCATATTTTAAAATAGGGGATATAATAAATGGAAACTCGGGTAAGGTTTACAAGATAGTTGGCTTCTTAGGAGAAAACAAGTATATGTTTGGTACTAATACATCAGATACAATACTATCCTATTATAATAATTTGAATAGCTTTCTTGTTATCCCATATGATTTTGGGAGTATAAATGAAACCTCAGTACCTCTTTTTGATAAAGATTCAATTCTACATTATAGAATGATTAATACAATATTTAAATATAAATCCGAGGAGGAAAAGAAATTTATTGAAAAAACTTTATCAGATAAAAAAATAGAAGTTGTAGATTCAAAAATACAAATTAAAAAATTCTCTTTAACTAATTTTAATTTCTTACGGTATAAGATATTTAACTCGTTAATCATTACCTTAATCGCACTGATAGGAATTATATCTTATGTTATAGCATCAATTTACTCAGAAAAAAGGGAAATAGGGATAATGAGGGCATTAGGATTTAGCAGAATTAAAATCATAAAGAACTATATTTTAAAGGTTCTGAAATTAATATTTATATCGGTATTATTAACAACAATTATAAAAGAATTCTTTACACCCTTTTACAAAATCAGTTTACAAACTTACATACCAATAGTGTTGTTAGCGGTGATAATTATTAGCACTACATTATCAATTACCACTTATTATATATTCAAATTTAAAATAGTAGATCTTGAAATTAATAGTAGAGAAGTCGTAGCTATAATGGGAGCCTCAGGCTGTGGGAAAAGTACTTTGATGAATATAATTGGATTAATTGATAAACAAACTAAGGGAAATTATTTTTTCGATGGTGAAGATAGCACTAAATTAGATGATAAGGCTGCTGCTTTTATAAGAAATAGGAAAATTGGGTTTGTTTATCAGTACTTTGCTTTAATAAAGGAAATAAATATTTTGGAAAATGTTATGTTGCCTTTAAATGTAAGGAAGCTAAGTAAAAATCAAAAAAAAGAAGAAGCATTAAAGCAGTTAAAAGCTGTTGGACTAGAAATGGTAAAGAAAAAATATCCATTTGAGTTGTCAGGGGGACAGCAGCAGAGAGTTGCGATAGCAAGGGCCTTAGCTCAAGAAACAGATATAATTTTGGCTGATGAGCCTACTGGTAATCTAGATAGAAAGACGGGCTGTGATATAATTGAACTCTTAGTTAATTTAAATAATAAGGGTAAGACAATTATAATTATCACACATGATGATAATATCGCTGCTTATTGCAATAGAAAAATCAAAATGAATGATGGCAAAATCATTAGCGATACTTCAAATTAGGGAACCCAATAGGGCTCCCTTAACTATTTTCTAAAATCATTAAAATTTTATATAATAATTTGATAAAATAAAACATCTTCTTTTTTACCTATTATTGCTATATAATTTAAGTTAAATACAGGAAATTGAAATGTATTCATATACATAAAGATAAACAGTCCGGGGGGAAATTACATGAAAAAATTAGCTTCCTTTTTTCTAATGATATTTATTTTAGCAAGCTCAATTTATTTGTTTTTTCATTATAATGTAAATTTTAATATGGACCTAAAAGATATAGGTAAAAAGCCCTTATATGTAAAAACCATAGACTTTAAAAGCGATATAAATAAAAACGGTAAAAGCGATCTGCAAGATATAGTCCTTGGAGCTAGAGCTGAAGTAAATAATAAAACAGAGTATAAGGATGCTTATTACTCAGGGGATTATCCACCTGTTAGTGAGGGAGTTTGTGCGGATGTGATATGGAGAGCGCTTAAAACAGCAGGATACAATCTTAAATTAGAAATGGACAAAGACTTAAAGGAACATCTGAAGGATTATGCCTCCTCTATAAAAACCCCAGAGCCTAATATAGATTTTAGAAGAGTAAAAAATCTATATATATTTTTTCAAAAATATGCTACTAGTCTTACTCTAGAGGTTAAATCGGGTAATGCAGAAAACTTAGAAAATTGGCAAGGGGGTGACATTGTGGTTTTAAAAAATCCGGATCATATTGCTATAATATCCGACAAAAGAAATAAAGAGGGAGTACCTTATGTGATCCATAATGCTACCTCTTATGCTAAGGAAGAAGAAAAGTTAGTCGCATGGAGCAAATCTAAAAAAATAATAGGTCATTTTAGATACCCGGAGAGCTATTAACCCAAAAGAAAAATTTTAATTATTTATAATAAATAGTATAGGAGGTATTAGTATGTGGACAAGATATGAGTTAAAAGAAAAAGCAAAGCTGGCATTGAAAAACTCTTATTTAAAGGCATTTTTAGTGAGCTTCATTATTGTTATTGTAGGGGGAAACCCCAATTATAGTATACCTAGCTTTAATTGGAGTTTTGGAAGAAACTCTAGCGGTAACACAACTAACTTTTACACACCGGATTATAGAATCTTAACTATTATAATGGGGTTTGCGATTATAAGCATAGCAATTATATCCATATTAACGTTTGCCATTAGAGTGTTTATCGGGTATCCTTTAGAGGTTGGTGGACGAAGATATTTTGTTAAAGCAGCAGAAAACAAGGCGAATTTAAGTGAAGTTGGTTTTGCTTTTCAAAAAGGAATATATATAGAAGTAGTAAAGGCTATGCTTTGGAGAAGCCTAATTAATTTCCTATGGTACTTATTACTCATAATTCCTGGCATAGTAAAAGCCTATGCTTATAGGATGGTTCCATATATATTGGCTGATAATCCAGAGATAGGCTATGATAGAGCTTTAAAGTTAAGTATGGATATGACAGAGGGCGAAAAAGCAGATATTTTTATTTTAGATTTATCCTTTATAGGTTGGTATATATTGGGGACCTTAGCACTTCTAATAGGTGTATTTTTCTTATTCCCATATATAAATGCTACAAGTGCAGAGCTGTATATTACCCTTAGAAATAATGCAATTGAAGCTAGTTTAACAAGCTATGAAGAGCTGAAAATAGAACCAATGATAAATGCTTAATCAAATAGATGATTAGATAAGAGGTGTATAAATGATAAGAGACGGTAAGGAAGAGGATTTAGAAAGTATTTTAGATATTTATAATGATGCGATTTTAAATACTACAGCTATATATGATTATAAGGTGCATACTCTTTCAGATAGAGAGATATGGTACAAAGACAAGCTATCAGAGGGTTTTCCACTAATAGTTTTTGAAGAGGACAATAAGGTATTAGGTTATGCTAGTTATGGATCGTTTAGAGCATATCCTGCTTTTAAGTATACTGTTGAAAATTCTCTTTATGTACATAAAGATTACAGAAACAAAGGGATAGGTACCCTGCTTCTTAAAGAATTAATTAAGATAGCAGAGGATAAGGGTTTTAAGGTTATGGTAGCAGCTATAGATGGGGATAATACTAAAAGCATTCTCATGCATGAAAGGTTCGGGTTTAAATATTCGGGCACAATAAATAAAGCAGGCTATAAGTTTAAAAAATGGCTTAACTTAGTATTTTATGATTTAGAGCTAAAGGGTCCTGAAAATCCTGTGGGGAAATAGCTATGTACAAATATATAGGATTACTAAGAGGAGTTAATGTAGGAAAACAGAAACAAATTAAGATGGAAAAGCTCAAGGAGATTATGGAAGCACTTGGCTTTACAGGCGTGATTACATATATAAGAAGTGGAAATGTTATTTTTGAAGCTTTGGACAAGGATACCAAAATGGTGAGAGATATCTTGGAAGAGGGTATTAATACAGCTTTAGGTTATGAGGTAAAAGTAATCTTAAGAAGTGTAGAGGAATTTCAACAGATATTGATAAAAAACCCCTTTTCTGAAGACAAGGCAACTTATATTACTTTTTTAGAGGATAAGGCAACCAAGGAAAATTTAGAAGTAGTAGCCTCCTATGAAAAGGAAGATGAGAAAATATTAATTGGTGATAAGGAAATATATATATATTGTCCTAAGGGCTATGGAAGAGCCTTTTATTCTAATACATTTTTTGAGAAGAAGTTAAAGCTTTCTGCTACCACCAGAAACTTAAATACAGTTATTAAATTAATTTCTTTAGCTGATGAAGAATGATGGAGGGCCCATGCTTAAATATTTAATACAGGGTTTGTTTTTTGGGCTTGCTTATGTAGCTCCCATAGGAACACAAAATCTTTATGTTATAAACACTGCAGCTTCAAGGAGTAAGCTTAAAACCTATGAAACTGTATTTATAACAATCTTTTTTGACATATCCTTGGCTATTGCGTGTTTTTTTGGTATAGGATATCTTATTGATAAATTTTCTATATTAAAGGGCATTATATTACTACTAGGAGCAATCGCTGTAATATATATAGGAATAAGTCTTATAACCTCTCGCTCAACGGTAGCTACCCAGGGAAAGGTAGAAGATTCCCTTATAAAGGTAGCGTTAACCTGCTTTTTTGTTACTTGGCTTAATCCTCAAGCTATTATTGATGGTTCCCTTCTTTTGGGAGGTTTTAGGACAACCTTAGGTTCAGGTTCTAACTACTTTTTACTTGGGGTATGTATAGCTTCATTTCTATGGTTTAACACTCTGGCTACCTTGGTTTCTATATTTAAAAGTAAATTCAATAAAATTATCAAATGGATAAATATAATATGCGGATTAATCCTAATAGCTTACGGTATTAAATTAGGATATTCCTTTATAGTACTATTTATGTAAGGAAGGCAGGAGTATGAAGGTAAAGGGCATAATTTTTGACATGGATAATACCATACTTCAATCAAAAATAGATTTTAAGGCAATGAAGGCAGCGGTTTATAATTTAGCTCTTGAAGAAGGCCTTATTCCGTATGATTTTCAAGTGGAGGAGCATACCACCTCAACTATTATTCAAGTAGCTAGAAAAACAGGTAAGCTGACCAAGGAACTAAAGGATAGAATGTGGAAGGGGGTACTTAACTATGAGGTGGCAGGCATGGAGAACGCAGGTTTAGAAGCGGGGGCCCTTAAACTTTTAAAGTCGATTAATAACAGACTTAGGGTTGTACTCGTTACTAATAATGGGTACCAGGCAGCCTTAAAGGCTTTGGAGCTAACAAATATTAAAGATTATTTTGACTTGATTGTTGCAAGAGATCATATGGAGGCATTAAAACCAGATCCATCAGGGTTTTTATATGTACTTTCAAGGTATAAAGACATCCCCTCAAAGGCTTGGCTTTCTGTTGGAGATTCCTGGATAGATGGGAAGGCTTCTGAGGAGGCGGGTATTCCCTTTATTTTATATGGAGATAAGCTTAAAGATATAGAGGAAAGAGAAATAGAATTAACAGGAAGTATAAAAGAGCTAGGAGAACTATTAGGATATATAAAGTAGGAGAAAATTTACGATAATCAGACGGATTTAATAATGAAAAGAATTTTATAATCATTAAAAGCTTAAGTGAGGGATGGATTTAAATTATGATAGCATTAATTTTAACATTAGCTTTAGGTGCAATAATAATCATCACCATATGCTTGGATATTAGTAAGAAGATAACTTTATTGAATAAAAGGTTTATAGGCATATATTTTATCTTCGCTCCCCACATTGTTTTATTAGTGTATATTTTTAGCCAAGGCATTAAATTTCAAGGGGATAGTCCTATATTTAAGCAGATTATTTTACTTCAGATGATTCTTTTCACTTTTTATATTTGGGTAAAGGTAAATATAGTTCCAGTTACCAGTAAACAGATTGTTAGCCTTAGATTAAGGATAATGCTAGGGGGAAGACAACTTGTCCTCTATGGACTATATGTAGCACTTATTCAAAGCTTAATATATATAATTGGACTTAACTTAATACATAACTTAAATATTACCAAAAGCATCTTCATAGCGGACATTATAATTACCATATTAGATACGTTTGTTTTAATTGTAAATGGTATGCTGCGAATTTTATGCGCTTCAAGAAGGCTAAATATAATTAAAAGAGTTATAGTAGCTTTTATTGTCTGGATTCCAATTGTAAATATTTTTATAATGCTATATGTTTGTCACGTTGTAATTGCTGAATATGATCATGAATGTAATAAAGTAATTAACAAGCTGGCACGGGTGGACTCTAAAATATGTAACACGAAATATCCCTTTGTGTTAGTTCATGGGTGTGGATTTAGAGATTTAAAATATATTAATTATTGGGGTAGGATTCCCAAAGAACTAATTCGTAATGGAGCAACCGTTTATTACGGAAATCAAGAAGCCTGGGGAAACATTGAATATAATGGACAAGACATCAAAAATAAAATTCTTCAAGTTATGAAGGAGACAGGATGCGAAAAGGTTAATATTATCGCCCATTCAAAAGGGGGATTAGATGCTCGCTATATGGTAAGTAAGCTAGATATGGGAAAATATGTTGCATCACTAACGATGATTTCATCTCCACATAGGGGTTGTAAATTTGTTGACATTGCCTGTAAGCTACCTGATAAACTCTATAGAGGAATTTCAACCTTCTTTGATAAGCGGTATAGGACGTTAGGTGATAAGAATCCTGACTTTTACACTGCAAGTAGACAGTTCTCAACTTATCATAGCGAAAAATTCAATCAAGAAGTAAAAAATGTAGAAGGAGTCTATTACCAAAGCTATGCAACAATAATAAAAAATATCTTTAGTGATTATGTAGTGGCGCTTCCCTATATTTTTGTTAGGCTAACGGAAGGCAGAAATGATGGCTTAGTAGCTATAGAGTCAGCTAAATGGGGAGAGTTTAAAGGGGTACTACAAAACAAGCGCAGACGTGGAATTTCCCACGGGAATATTATAGACTTAAGAAGAGATGATTACAAAGGCTTTGATGTAATAGAAAAATATGTAGAAATAGTATCAGAACTTAAAAATATAGGCTATTAAGCCCTGATACAATAATATAACTATGTGAAGTGGAAATTATTTATATAATGGGGGGGCATATATGTTAAAAAAGATTAGATTTATTGAACCGGGAAACTATTCACCCTATAAAAAATCTATAGTTAATAGATATACATATAATAAGTATATCTATTAACTACCATTGTTAAACGCATTATTGATGATACTTTAATGTATAGTGAATCAATTTCAATAATCGATTTAGAGGATGTTTATGATGCAGACATCATATTTATTTCCATTAATACCTTTAATGCTGTCAGAGGATATAAAATAGCGGTGGATCTCAAAAAAAATTCTCATGCGCTGATTGTTTTTGGTGGTATGCACGCATCTTTGAATTACACAGAAACCATAGAATATTGTGATTATGTTTTAACAGGTGATGGGGACGAATCAATACTCGAATTTATTCATGCAGTAGAAAACAAAACACCTATTGATTTCCTAGGAGTAATTTATAAACAAGAAGGTAAAATAATCAATACAGGAAAAAGAGAACAACCTAAGAATATTGATACTATTCCTAATAGAAATCTTGTTTATAATTATTCTAGGTTAGCAAAAAAATATAATACTTTATGGCCGCAGGTACATGCGTCAAGAGGGTGTCCGCACAATTGCTCGTATTGCGCGGTTATTCAGCATTTCGGACGAAAAATAAGAACAAGGACACCAGAAAATATAGTACAGGATATAAAAGAAGCAATTGAGTTTCATAAAATGAAATTTATTCGAAGGCTTACTAATGTTGTGTGGATAACTGATGATAATTTTGCAGAAAACAGAGAGTGGGCAATATCAGTATTGAACGCAATAATAAAGAGTGGTATAAAGTATAATTTTTCTGTGCAGGCAAGATTTGAAACTGGCTTTGATGATGAGATACTTGATTTAATGAAAAAGGCGGGGTTTATTGAACTGGCTCTTGGAATTGAGTTTTTAGATGATGAATCTTTTAAGGAGTTTAATAAAGAAAGTACTTATTCAGCTATTGTCAAATCAATTAAGAATATACAAAAGCATGGTATAGGAGTTCGTGGACTTTTCATTGTTGGCGCTGAAAGTGACAAAATAGGCATAGGTGATAAGATCGTAAAATTTGTAGAAGAAAATCATATCAAGGGAGTATTAATACAGTCAATGTTTTTCACCCCAGGAACACTTGTTTATGAGCAAAATAAAGATAAATTAATACATGAGAACTGGGAAAGATATGATGGAAATGTTGTACATTACCCTAAAAACATCAAACCTCATCAGCTGCAGCAAGAAATAATAATTGCAAGCAGAAAAATATATTCATTAAAGAAATTAATACATTCGATTCTATATGACAAGTTTATAGATAAGGTAATGTTTATGGAAGAATTTTTCTGGCATATGAGTATAAGAGAGGACCTTAAAAGCGAAATGAAATATCTAAAAAGTCTAAGTGATTAACACTAAGTTATGAGCATAATGTGTAGCTGACTTTATATAGTGGCTGGAGTTCCAAGACACTATTTTTTAAAAGATAATGTATCCTGATATTTGAGGATATAGAGAAGGGATCTTAACCCTTCTCTATATTAAGTATTTTAATAACAGAGTAGCTAAGCCTAGAAAGAAAAAGAAACCGCACACATCATCGGTAAAGGTAGTAACAAATACAGCAGAGGCCAGCGCAGGATCTACCTTTAATTTCTTTAAGGTTACAGGCACTAGATAACCTACAATGGTTGCGACACACATATTACCAAGCATAGAAACTCCGACTACTATACCAAAGGCAGGCTTATGGGCCCATAACATTCCTATTGCTGCAATCACTATTCCAATACCTAATCCATTAACTAAGCCTACTAATATTTCTTTTCTAAATACTTTTTTTGCATTTTCTTTAGTAAATTCACCCAAGGCTATACCTCTCACAATTAGAGTCAAGCTCTGAGTTCCTGCATTTCCACCCATTCCAGCAAGTATAGCAGTAACTAAATTTACATAAAGCCAAGGTAATCTGCTCTTTACTGAAGCAAAGGTTGATCCATCAATTACCTCTCCTTCATTAACCCCAGCAAGACGCAGGATATCTTCGGTTGCTTCCATTCTTACTACCTCGAAAATATCATCCACAGTGATTACTCCTAGCATTTCGCCTTTTTCATTGGTAACAGGCATTGCTTGAAAGCCATATTTCTCAAATAGCGTTGCAACCTCTTCCTGATCCATTTCCACAGGAACACTTTTAACATGCTCATGCATTATTTCCCCTATTTTAGTGTCAAAGGTTGAAATAACTAATTCTCTAAGGGATATTATTCCTTTTAAAATATTTTTTTCATCTAGCACGTAAAGATAATAGGCTGTTTCTACATCAAGACCTGCCAGTTGAAGATATTTTAAGGTTTCCTTTACATCCATAGTCTCTTTAATAGCAACAAATTCTGAAGCCATAAGTCCGCCAGCGGTATCGTCTTTATAGTTTAGAAGCACTTTAACATCCTCTGCTTCTTCTTTTCCTATATTACCCAAAAATCTAATTATTCTTTCAGGCTCGAAACCTGAAAGTAAATCTGCTATTTCATCCGAGCTCATATTATGTACAATTTTGTATTGCTCAAGTTCTGAGAACAGATTTAAGAAAGCTTGCTTTTCTTCTTCTTCCATTTCCTCGAAAATATTAGCTATAAGCCAGGTAGGCAGTTTTTCTAGTATATTTAGTTTATCAAGATCGTTATCTCTCAAAACTTCCAGTATATCAGCTGGGTGTAAGTCTTCTAAGTACTTTTGAAGCTCAGGTTTGTTATTATATATCAATATTTCTTTCAAATCAGATTTAGTTAAAACATCATTCAAGTTATTTCACTTCCTCTTATACATATTATTCGCCAATAATACTCAATAATAAATATCCTGAATAAAAAAATATTTATAGGATAAAATAACTTTACAACCAAACACTAGTTCGTATATAATAAATATACTGTAAGGAGATTATTATAATAAGAGGTGCTAAAAAAATGGGCGGGAAGACAATATTTCATATTGATGCAAATTCAGCTTTTTTATCCTGGAGTGCAGCAGCTAGATTATACAAAGGAGAAACCATAGATATTAGAGATATACCTTCCATTGTGGGAGGAGATCCTAAAAGTAGACACGGCATCGTACTGGCAAAGTCCATACCTTCAAAGAAATATGGTATACAGACTGGAGAAACACTTTCTTCTGCCTTAAGTAAATGCCCTACTCTTACTATAGTTCCACCAGAGTATGATATCTATGTGCGCTGTAGCAATGCAATGGTAGAAATATTAAAGGAATATTCCCCAAAGCATCAAAGATATTCTATAGATGAATGCTTCCTTGACTGTACCAACATGGAAAATCTTCATGGAAAACCAATTGAGGTGGCTTATGCTATGAAGGAAAGAATAAAAAAGGAACTTGGGTTCACCGTCAACGTAGGTATTTCAAGCAATAAGCTTTTGGCAAAAATGGGCTCAGACTTAAAAAAGCCTGATATGGTTCATAGTCTCTATCCAGAGGAGATGGAAGAAAAGATGTGGCCTCTTCCTGTGGGAGATCTTTTTATGGTAGGTAGAAAAACTATGCTTAAGCTATATAGAATCAATGTTAAGACCATAGGGGATCTGGCAAACTATAATGTTAATATACTAAAGGATCTATTTAAAAGCTTTGGTGAAGTTATATGGAAGTTTGCTAACGGCATAGATGATTCAGAGGTTAGAAAAAGCAACTTTATAGATGTGAAGGGAATAGGGAATTCCACCACGATCCCCTTTGATGTGGACAATAAAAGGGAAGCCTATATGGTGCTGCTTTCCCTTACAGAAATAGTGGCCATGAGACTTCGAGACTCAGAGAACCTTTGTAGGCTGGTAGCTGTTTCTATAAGAAGTAATGAATTTGCAAACTATTCGAGACAAAGGAAGCTAAGCTTTGCCACGGATTCCACTAGTGTTATATACGGGATAGTTAAAGAACTATTTAATGAAAGCTGGAAGGAAGAAAAGGTAAGGCAGATGGGAGTGAGAGTCTCAGAGCTATGTAGCAATGAATTTTACCAGACTTCTTTTTTCCAGGCAGATGAAGAAAGATTAAGAAGTTTAGATAAAACAATAGATGGAATAAGATTAAAATACGGGACTGGTGCTATCACAAGATCCGTATTTGTTAATTCAGGTATAAAGGCTATAACCGGCGGATATAGTGTAGAGGATTACCCGCCTATGTCCAGTATTTTGTAAAAGGAGCGTAGAGAGCTATGAAGATAGTTGCAAAACCTATAGATATAGCAGTATGGTTCGACTGCGAAGGTACTCCTCATCCTGTTAGGTTCCGCATGGTAGGAGAGGATAAGGCTTATGAAACTTATAAGATAGATAAGGTTACCATGACCTATATGGAGAAAATAGCAGGAAATCCTACCATGGTATTTCGCTGCAAGAGCTTCATAAAAGAAGTAGAGAAACTTTATGAGATACGTTATGAGATAAATAGCTGCAAATGGATATTATTTAAAATTTAACAAAGGCAAATGGATGAAAAATAATAACATTTATGGCATAATAGAAGCATGAAGGTGATAGGATGAAAAATATTGTGGTTGTTGATACAAAGCAATACGAAAGGCAAAGAATAAAGGAACTTATGGAGCCTATGAATGTAAAAGTGTTAGAAGCTTCAGGCTCAACAGAACTATTAATTCTGCTTAAAAATGCTGAAGAGCTTCCAGCTCTTATGGTTCTTGATATGAACCTTAATGAAGAGGATGGCTTTTCCGTCATGAGAATGCTAAAGAAAAATGGTATAAGCATTCCAGTCATATTGTTAACAATGGAAAATAAAAGGGATTCCTTTATACGTGGAATAAAGGAAGGTGCAGTGGATTATATGCTTAAGCCCTTTCAAGATGAAGAGCTCAAGCTTAGAATAATAAAACATATGAATATTGGAATGGAAGAAGATAGCTTAAGTAAGAAGGGTTTAACCCTAAACTTTCAACAGTATTTAGAGGGAGAATTAAAGAAATCCAAGAAAGGCAAATATAATATTTCTATTTTGATGACCACCTTTGTAAAGAAGGCGGAGGCGAATATAGGGATTAATGAGAAGGAATACTATTTGTATCAAGATAGGGTTTATGACACCTTAAGTAAATTATTTTGGGATACAGATGTATTTGTTAAGTATGGCTCTCAAAGCTTTATAGGTATATTTCCATTTTCGGATGAAGTGAATACTCAAATAGTAGTAAATAAGATTAATGATAGCTTTGAAAAGCTAAAAAAGGAAGATAAGCAGTTTTCCACTTATTCCATATCCAGCGTTTATGTTACAAGTCCCTTAGAAGGTTTGGATAAGGAAACACTTATTGAAAGACTTCTTGAAAAAACAAAGGGAACTCCTTAGGTACCGGAGCATTTAGAATAAATGCCAAAAAGATAAGCTAATGCTTATCTTTTTTTTAGATGTATTAATAATTTGAACATCATCTAATAACTATTATTGTATGACCAGCATAATCATGTATTGCTCTTGCTTTCCTATTGAAAAGGGGGAAGGCAATATATAATGCTGCTAAGATATTGGTGATAACTAACAGAGATTCAGCTACAAATGAAAAGTTGCTATTAGGAAAGACTAATTGCCAAATAGCAAAGTGTGCCAATTCCCATGGAATAAATTTTACTAGTGAACGAAGGAATGAATTCTTGTAGGTAAAATTTGTTCCATCAATTTTACTTACTTTGATATGAAAGAGCAATTTACCCGGAGTTGCTTTCAGATATGATGCTTCAAAAATGAAGAAATAAATAAAAACAGGAGCTACCAAAAAAACTGCACCAAAAAATTCGGATTGCCATGCTGATTTTTGAAAGAGTGGACTTACAATTGGAGAAAATAAAAATAAAGCACCTGCATAGAGGGATAGTAATAAATAGTCTAATAATAAGGCGGCAAAGCGCCGTACTAGAATACTTCTTTTTATTTCGTTTTTGCAATCCATACACTGTACTTTTTTCATAAAGCCACATCCTCTCTTTAATTATATATCAACTATAACTATTTACTATAATTTTTTCGATATTTCCTCATTACAACAGTAAGGGAAGAACTTTCCTTTGAAAATTGTGTGTCTTTAACTTCAAAATCTTTAAAGACATATTAAAATAGTTAATAATATAATTAATTAAATCAATATATTTTAAAATATATATTGATTTAATTAATATTTAGTTTATAATAAAGATATGGAGAGTGATATATATTATGCCATACAAAGTTATAACGAAATGTCCTGTATGTGATGGTAAACTTACGGTGACTAAGCTAAATTGTAAAAAATGCGGAACAACAGTTGAAAATGATTTTGAGTTTTCTAGATTTGCTTATCTTCCGTCGGAACAACTTGATTTTATTGAGGTATTTATTAAGGCTAGAGGGAACATCAAGGATGTGGAAAAGGAACTTGGGATATCTTACCCAACAGTAAGGGGAAAGCTGGAGGAAGCCATAGCTGCTTTAGGTTATACCCCTAGGACTAAGGATGAAAGTAGTACGGAGGTTATCGATAAGCTTGAAAAGGGTGAAATAACAGCAGAACAGGCAATAATTTTATTAAAAAAGTAGGAGGGGTTTAAAAATGAATGAAGAAATATCCAGAGTATTAAAGCTTATAGAAGAAGGAAAAATCGATGCAGAAAAGGGAGCAGAGTTAATAGAGGCCTTAAATAAATCTAAGGGGGCACCACAAAAAGATCTATCCACAAATAAGATGCTTAAGATTAAGGTTAATACTCAAGCGGGTGATGACGTAAATATAAATATACCAGTTAACTTTATAAAAGCCGTAGGTGGAGCTATTAAAAAGATACCTAAGATAGCTGGAATCGAAGGTCTTGAAGAAATAGATGTTCAGGCTATAATGACTGCTATAAGTGAAGGATTAGACGGAAAGATAATGGATGTTAAAAGTGCAAATGGTGATATAGTGGAAATGGTTGTAGAATAGAATGAAGATATATATTAAGGATAATAAAGGAAAGGTCATAAGGATACTTGCTCCCTTATCCCTTGTGGGAGGTTGCCTGAGAATTGCTAATTTTATAATGCCAAGGGTTAGAAAGTATATACCTGAAGATAGTAGAGATTATGTTGATTGTATAGATCTTAATGAATTAGCTGATGGGCTGAAATATTTAAGAAAATATAAAGGCTTAAAGCTAGTATCGGTGAAAAGTAACAATGGGGAAGAAGTAGAAATAACAGTATAGAAATAAAATGAAGAGCAGGAGCATTGCTCTTTATTTTATTACCTTTAAAGTGGTATACTAATGTCTAATTGTATTTTAAAGGAAGTGCTAAATTTATGTATGTTTCAGAGACAAAGATTAAGGTAAGATATGTAGAAACGGATAAGATGGGAATAGTACATCATTCTAATTATTATATATGGTTTGAAGCTTCAAGAGATGATTTTATCACAGAGGCTGGCTTCACCTACAGGGATATGGAGGCGGAGGGAATTATGATGCCCTTAATTGAGACTAGTTGTAGATATCACCTGGGAGCTAAATACCTTGATGAGGTAATTGTAGAAACCAGCATAAAGGAATTGACGCCTATTAAAGTTATATTTAACTATAGGGTTTTAAGAGCATTAGATAAAAAACTTTTAGCAACAGGAAATACAACTCAAACTTTTGTAGATGAAAGCTTCCATATATTAAATATCAAGAAAAAAAGACCAGAGCTTTGGGAAAAATTAACGAAGCTTTTGTAGTATTTGTTTACAAGAAAGGCTTATATGATATAAGATTAATTGTATAAATTCATAGATTGGGAGGAAGTTGATGTTTAGTTTAAAAGAAGAAAGTAAGAGAATAAAAATTATTCTTTTAGTAATCTGTTTGCTTTTCTTTAGCGTATGCTTATTTTCAATATTTTACCTTGGTAATTCTACATTTTTAGGTAATTTAAATAAACCAGATAACGACGATGTAAAATTTGTAAGAAGCGCTTTGATATTAGCTTCTAGTGGTAAATACATATATCATTATGTGGATCAAGCAACTACCTTTATGATGCCTGGAGTTTCTTATACCTTGGCTTTTCTCATTACATGCTTTGGTAAATGGGGTGGACTTACTGCCTTTAGAATTATTCAAGCAATGCTTCAGACGGGTTGTTTATTATTAGTATTCTTTTTAGGGAGAAAACTTTTCGGCAGCCGGACTGGAATAATAGCTGTTATATTAAGCTCTCTTTGTATTGCAGATGTTTGGGTATCAAATCTTATATTAACGGAAACTTTTTTTAAATTCTTTGTTCTCTCTATGGTTCTTATTTCACTTTATGCCATAGAAAAGCATAGTACTAAGTTTTACATACTAGCAGGATTATGTTGGGGAATTGCTACAATTTATAGACCCACCATTGCCTTGTTTCCAGGAGTAATACTTATTATGTGGCTTATTAAAAAATATAAGTTTAAAGAGATAGTAAAATATACCCTCCTTGTAGGTGTTGTATTTTCTCTAGTATTAAGTCCTTGGTGGATACGAAACTACAGCATATTTCATAAATTTATACCTTTAACTAGAGCAACGGGAAATCCCATGGCTCAGGGTACCTACATAAATTATGATCAGAGCACTAAAGCCACAGATGGCTTAGATTATTCCCAATTTGTATATCAAGATAGTGAAGTGCAACATAATGATCTAGAAATGAAATTATCAAAGTATAGATTGGTAAATTTAGTGCCTAAGGAACCTTTGAAATTTCTTTATTGGTACACCATAGGTAAGACTATATCCCAAATAAATTGGCCTTTTTATTGGAATAAAATATTAGGGGTTCCCTTTATATATGCAGGACTTTTTCATTATGCAACTTTACTGCTAGCTCTTATTGGAATGATTATTTTTGCGAGAAATAAAAATAAGAACAAGTTAGCTTGGTTCCCATTTATCACTATAATATATTTTATAGTTGTGTATCTGCCATTCTTTACGAGTTCTAGATACTTTTATCCAGCAATACCTTATGTGATGATATTTGCAGCAGTTCCCATTAATATTATTTTGGAAAGGAAATTTTTTAAAACGGAGGGTAAGGCATAATGGAAGCAGTTTTAATGGTACTCATAAATTGTATACTTTTAGTTAGTGGCCAGCTGCTTTGGAAAATAGGCTTAAGGGACTTAAGCTTTGGAAGTGTTAAGGATATAATAGCCATTGGGATGAATAAATACATAATAGGAGGGGTAGTAATTTATGCCTTTGCTACAGTGTATTGGTTATATGTGCTAAAGAAGTTTGATCTTACTAAGGTATACCCTCTTCAGAGCATGAGCTATATAATAGTTTTAATAACTGGATTTTTAATACTCAAGGAACCTATATCAAGGAACTCAATCATTGGAACAGGAGTTATCTGTATAGGTATATTTATAATGGCTTTAAAATAGGGAAGTCTATTTTGGAGACTATCCGGTTCTGTTTTGAGGTGTAATTTTTTTTATTGCATAGATGACCCATGGTTTTTAATTAAAACATGGGTCATCTTGTATTTAGGTATAAATTTAGCTAAGAAAAGGAAAAATAAATTTATTATGGTTAATAAATAAAATGAGGTGTTGCAATGTTTTACAAAGTTCTTATTGATATTAGTGAAAATCCACTCTGGAAAGAAATAGTAAAAGCACGAATCCTAGTTAGAGACCTTAATCTAAAGCATTGGCTGGGAACAAATGTATTTTCCTTAGTATGGTGGTTTATGGTGATTTCATTCCTTATAGCATGGTTTGTATGGTGGAAGCTGGTTAATAAATCTAGATTTGCCGAAATAGTCACTTATGGCCTTTTAGTGGCCATGGTATCAATAATCCTTGATATAATTGGAACAAGTAATGTTATATGGGGGTACCCAAATATGTTAGTTCCATTAGCTCCGCCAATGTTTTATGCAGATATGTGTTCAATGCCAGTTATATATATGCTGATTTACCAATATTTTAGAAGTTGGAAGTCATTTATTATAGCAATGACAATAACTGCATTCATAATTGCATTTATTGGAGAGCCAATAGCTGTAAGATTAGATATCTATGAATTAAACAGCTGGAAGTATTTATACTCCTTCCCGCTGTATATACTTATTGCTATTATGCTAAAATGGATCAATAATAAAATTTATTCGATTTAGCTGCAGTTGCACTTATAAAATAGGAAGGGTTAATGCTAAGACTGCTTTACTTTATATAAATATAATTCATATAATCGTCTGTTTTGTTGCACTAAGGTGTCCAGTATAAGACCACATATTAAAGACAACATTGCTAGTACCACAAGACCAACAGCTAAAACCGCAGAAGGTAGCTTTGGAACTATACCAGTTTCGAAGAATTGTATAATAACAGGTATTCCGATTATTAGCCCAAATATTAAAAAAAGTAAGGCCCAAAGACTAAAAAATATTAAGGGTTTATAATCCTTAAACAACATAAAGATGGTTTTCATAACTCTTATACCATCTTTGAAGGTATTAAGCTTTGAAAAGCTCCCTTCTGGTCTATCCCTATAATCTATAGGAAGCTCCTTTATGAGAAATCTTTTATCTAAGGCATGAATGCTCATTTCTGTTTCTATCTCAAAGCCTGCACTTAGAATTGGCATAGATTTTACAAAGGTTCTATTAAAGGCTCTGTAACCGGTCATTATATCATTAATTTTGCTTTTGAAAAGACTATTTATAAACCATCTCACCATTACATTCCCAAGATTGTGAAAAGCCCTTTTATTTTCACTTTTGTAGGTCCCATTAGATAGCCTGTCGCCAATTACCATGTCTGCTTCCCCAGTCTTTATAGGTGCTAAAAGCTTATGAACAAATTCTGCGGGATAGGTATCGTCCCCATCAACCATAATATAATAATCTGCATCAATATCCATAAACATTGAGCGGACAACATTTCCTTTACCCTGTCTATATTCTTTTTTTACAAGGGCTCCCGCTTTTCCTGCAAGGGAAGAGGTATTATCCTTGGAATTATTGTCGTAGACGTATATTTCTGCCTCTGGCAGCTCTCTTTTAAAATCTTCTATAACTTTCTTTATGGTAAGCTCCTCATTATAACAAGGAATTAAAATAGCAATCTTCAAGGGGGTGTCCTCCAATCTATTACTTAAATATATTTATCTTTCATTTAGTATAGCATATAGCTTCAAGTTAGTATAACATATGAATAAATCCATGTGAAATTGAAATATTTACAAAAATAGGGTATAATTAAATTAATATTATATATTAAGAGAGGTTTAAATGATTATACTGAAAATTTTTATTTTAATTATTATAATTTTGTTAGCACTATTAATTGTAGCTAGCCTGTATTTTTATGATGTATCTATAAAGGTGGGGAAAAAGGCATTTATAGATGATGAGGAGGATGACGAGGACCCCTTCGTTTTAGATAATAGATGGCTTATGGCTAAGGATTTAGAGGAGGTAAGCATTAACTCCCATGATGGCCTTAAGCTTTGCGGTTATTATCTTAAAAGTAAGGAGCCTTCAAATAAGGTAGCAATATTAGTTCATGGATATACCAGTGAAGGAAGAAAGAATGGAGGCTTTGCAAGGCTTTATTATCAAAAGTTAGGTTATAGTATATTGACTCCAGATGACAGAGGACATGGTCAAAGTGAAGGAAAATATATAGGCTTTGGCTGGCATGATAGATTGGACTATCTTAGGTGGATTAATTATATAATTGAAAGAAATGGTAGGGAAACTCAGATTGTTTTACATGGACTTTCAATGGGTGGGGGGATAGTTTTAATGGTGAGTGGTGAAAAGCTGCCTTCAAATCTAAAATGTATCATTTCCGACTGTGCTTATACCTCTATGAAGGAGGAACTATCCTATCAAATTAAAAGGATGTATAGGCTGCCTCGGCTACCCTTAATACAATTAACTAGTATCATATGTAGGCTTAGGGCGGGTTATTATATTGGTGATGCTTCAGCCTTAAAACAGGTAAAAAAAGCATCGGTGCCAATATTATTTATTCATGGAGATGCGGATACCTTTGTTCCAACGAAAATGGTATATGAATTATATGAGGCCTGTATGAGTGAAAAGAAGCTACTAATAATACCTAAGGCAGGCCATGCAGCGGCCTATTATGTTGAAAAGGAAATTTACGAAAAGGAAGTTATGAATTTCGTAAATAAATACGTTATATAAAAACAAGGAAATAGTAAGTGATAATTACTCATATGCATTGATATAAATAGGATCAACAAAGTATAATGGTTATATATTAAGATAGATATAAGGGAGAGGAAAATATGACATACTTAAATTCAAAATTAGTTATAAAAGGTATAGAAATAAAGAACAGAATAGTGATGCCACCTATGGTTTGCTTTGGTTATACTAAAGCTGATGGAATAATAACTCAGAAAACTATAGAGCATTATAAAGAAAGAGCTAAGGGTGGTTGTGGACTAATTATTATAGAAGCTGCTTGCATAATGATTGACGCAAGGCTAGATATATCACAAATTGGTATATGGTCAGATGATCATATTGAAGGTTTTAGTAAACTAGCAAAGGCATGTCATGAGTATGGCACTAAGGTTATTGTCCAAATACACCATGCAGGATTAAAATTGTCAAAGAAGGTAGAAGGTAAGGTTTTAGCTCCCTCTAGCTACCAAGATAAAAATGTGAAGGCAGAGGAGATTAATACTCAAGAGATAAAGGAAATACAGGAAGCTTTTGTAGCCGCAGCTATAAGAGCTGAAAAGGCAGGGCTGGATGGAGTTGAGCTCCACGGGGCTCATGGTTACTTAATAAGTCAGTTCTTTTCCCCAATAGTTAATAAAAGAGAAGATGAATATGGGGGAAGTATAGAAAATAGAACCAGGTTTACCACTGAAATAGTAGGTAAAATAAGAAAAAGCACTGGAAGTAATTTTATTATAGGATGTAGGATGGGCTGTAATGAACCTGATTTAGCCTCATCCATTGAAATTGCTAAAGGCTTAGAAGCAGCAGGAGTAGATTTACTGCATATATCAACAGGCTTTGATTCAGATGTAATACCTAGTTTACCTAAAGACCTTCCATATAACTGGATAGTATATGGGGGAACCCAAATTAAAAAAGCGGTATCAGTTCCAGTAATTGTAGTCAATGAGATAAAGAAAGCCGAGCAGGCTAAATTCATAATAGAAGAGGGCTTGGCAGATTTTGTAGCTATAGGAAAGAGCTTACTTGTGGATCCAGCTTGGGCAAATAAGGCTCTAGCAGGAGAGGCTATTGATAAATGCTTCAATTGTCCTAATTGTTCTTGGTTTTCTAGGGACAGAGCTAAAGTTTGTCCTGGAGAAAAAGCTAAAAGATAAATAATCACTATTGAATTTTACTTGTACAAAAATAGAGTGGATCATAGTTTTAGGCGCAATGGAATTTATATGAATTCCATTGCGCCTTTTTACCGCTTAATATAGGAAATCTATGGTACAACATGGAGTTTCCATTTTAGTTATCACTAAGGCATGAAATAATTTATAATTTTTCAATTGCCTCTAGCTCTAGAATCTTTGCTTCTAGAACATCTTTGTTGGTTATGCTTAAAGAAGAGAATTTACATTCTAATCCCTTTCTTAAAACTTCAAGAGCCTTTTCCTTGTTATCTTGCTTTATAAGGGTTAGGGCACAATAATAATAGGGAGTAGCAAAAGTAGGTGCTTTAGAAATAACTTCATCAAATATTTCAATAGCTTTATCATACTCACCTAAATAATAATAATTTTCAGCTAAATTGTCCATAATACCAGAATTAGAAGTATTATAAGACAAAGCTTCAAGATTAAACTCTAAGGCTGCTTTATAATCACCTCTTAATAGTAGAAAGTATCCTAAATTCTGATATACCACAGTGCTTTTAGTATTAACATGGACTTTCTGTAAAATGTCTATAGCCTTATCTAAATCATTTTTCTTCCACATAACAAGAGAGTAGTTTAAATTTAAATCTAGTTTTTCCTTGTCGGTGAGCGTTTTCTTTAAAATAGACTTTATTACCCCTTCTGCCTTATCTACATCTCCCTGCAACAGCAGAATATAAACATAAGATATCCTTCTGCTGGCAGGGGAATAAAAACACCTGTCCATCCTGTCAAAATATTTATTTGCTTTCTCTACCTGCTTTTGCGAATACTTATTACTACCCATTAAAAATAAAATAGTTGGATAATTTAAAACTATAAGATAAATAGAGATGATAGCAAATAGTAGTAATAAATTAACTCTATAAAAAACAAATATGATAATTAACAAAACTGCAATATGAATGTATTTCTTATTTCTCAATTAAAACCCACCCTAAGTAATATTTTTATATGCATATTATAATACTATCTAACTGAGTTGTCACTATTCTATATATGATAAGTTTGACAAACTTATAGATAAACTATACTCTTAATATATCATGAATGGGAAGGTGCTTTTAAATGCTTAATTTAGGAATTATCGGGTTTGGTGGGATGGCAGAGTATCATTTTAAATCTCTCAAGGGATATGAAAGAATTAATATAAAAGGTGTGTTTGATATCAATCCGGAAAGATGTAAGTTTGCGCAGGAGCAAGGGCTCAAGGCATATATCTCAAGAGAGGAGTTATTCTCTGATCCTGATATTGATATAATTCTAGTTGCTACAACTAATGAGGTGCATAAGGAATTATTAATTGAGGCAATGAAAGCTGGAAAACATGTAATTAGTGAAAAGCCTGTAACTTTAACGTCCCTAGAACTTGAAGAAGTAATAGAAGCCTCTAAAAAATATAAAAAAGTATTTACTATTGATCAAAATAGACGAACCAATAAGGATTTTGTTTTAATGAAAAGAAGTGTTGAAGAGGGATTACTTGGAGATGTATACGCTATAGAATCTAGAGTTGAGGGTTCAAGAGGAATGCCAACTGGCTGGAGAACTATCAAAAGGCTTGGTGGTGGCATGATGGTAGATTGGGGAGTACATTTAATTGATCAAATAATGTATATGATTGATCAGAAGGTTACAAATGTATTTTGTAAAATGTATAATATTGAGTACAGTGAAGTGGAAGATAACTTCCGCCTTACACTAACTTTTGAAAGTGGCTTAACAGCTCATATTGAGGTATCTACAAATAACTACATAACACATCCAAGATGGTATGTTCTAGGGAAAAAAGGTACACTTCAAATAGATAATTGGGATTGTACGGGAAAAATAGTAAGGTGTATAGACAAAGAAAGCGTTTGGGTAGATGAGATTATTTATACCAAAGCCGGACCTACTAAAACTATGGCACCTAGAAATGCAAACTCTACAGAAAAAATAATTCTATCTGAGCCTATGGATGTTGTGGATAATTTAACAGTTGTATATGATGGACTTGTGGATGCTATTGAAGGAAAAGCTCCCCTTAAAATAACACCTGAGCAAGCAATGCGTGTTATGAAAGTAATGGAAGCAGCCTTTGTTTCCAGCGAAACCTCTACTGCTGTTAAGGTGGAAATATAAAAAATGTGTTAAGCGATAACATAAGGGTGCCTTTGAAATTCATATTGGCACCTATTGGTTATCAAGGAGATTCTAATGTAAATATATTTTGCTTTAAAGAGTCTTATGTTAACAAAATTTAAACCGGTTTAGGTGAGAGAATATGGCAATCAAAATAAAAGATATCGCGAGAATGGCTAATGTATCAGAAGCAACAGTTTCCCTTGCCCTTAATGGTAAGGAAGGTGTAAAAGAAGAAACTAAAAGAAAAGTTATTGAAATTGCAAGAGAAGTAGGATATACACCAAGTGCATATGCACAAGGGTTAGCAAAACGGATTAGTGAGACAATAGGCTTGATAGTTCCTGATATTGAAAATCCGTATTTTGGACGACTTGTACGATGTATTGATAAGAACGTTAGGGAGTATGGATATAAGCTGGTTATTGCTATATCAGATGAAAATATTGAAAGAGAAAAGGCTATTGTCAAAGACTTTATTTCAAAACGTGTAGAAGGCATCATTATAGCACCCCTAAGTGGCGCTAATCAGCCCAAAGATTATCTTGACGAGTTAAATAAAAATAGTATACCCTGCGTATTTGTAACTTCCTACTATCCTGAATTAGATGCATCCTGTGTTATGGTTGATTTAGAGGAGGGTACATACAAATTAGTCCAGTATTTACTTGATCTTGGACATAGAGATATATTCTTTCTAGCAGGAGCACCTCAGGTAATTGCCACAGAACAAAGGGTAAGGGGATATATAAAAGCTTTTGAGGAAAAAGGCATAGATGTTGACAAATCTAAGCTTATTGAATGCAGAAAATTTGATTTTGATGAGGCGTACAATACAACATTTAGTCTTGTGGGAACCCGTAAGAAAAATATTGATGCAATTATTACCATGAATGATATTATGGCGCTAGGAGTACTTCGTGCACTAGATGAACAGAATATTAAAGTTCCAGAGGATATATCTTTGTGTGGTTATGATAATGTTATATTTTCATCAATCTCGTTGATCCCGATTACTACGGTGAACCAGGATATCGATAGGATGGCATTGGCAGTTACAAACATTTTATTCGATGAAATGAAGAATAAAGAGAGGAACAAACTAAGGATTCTTATTAAGCCAGAACTAGTTATAAGAAAATCAACTATATCAAAAAGATAATTTTTTGATTAATATTTAAACCGATTTAAAAATGCAAAATTAATAATAATTGGAGGAGGATGGATTTGGATAATACAAGGAAAAAACTTCATTTTATAGCGCATGTTCATTGGGATCCAGCATGGTATCTGCCATTAGAACAGTACCGTATTATACTTTTCAAATTAATGAAGAAGCTTCTGAATATTCTTGACACACAGGAAGACTTTTTATCTTTTATGTTTGATGGACAAGTTAGTGCAATTGACGACTATCTTGAAATCTCCCCAAAGGACAAGGAAAGAATAGAAAAACACATAAAGAGTGGCAGACTTATTATAGGGCCTTGGTATATTCAACCTGAAGAATTTATGATTAGCGGGGAGTCTCATATAAGAAATCTTCAATTAGGAAGTAAACGTGGAGTAGAAATGGGTGGGGTAATGCCTGTAAGCTATCTTTGCGACATGGTGGGACATATTGCTCAAATGCCTCAGATAATTAAAGGATTTGGCATTGAATATTTTGTGGGCTGGCGTGGGATTTTAGATGGCAAAGAACGGAATAAATCAGAATTCATTTGGGAAGGACCTGATGGTTCTCAAGTATTGGTGAAAGTAATGGTTGATAGTTATAATAATTTGATACCTGAGGATTCAGCTGGATTTATAAAAAAAGTAGATGAAATTAAGAATAGTCTAGAACCATTTTCCTCAACGGATTATTTGCTTATTATGGCTGGGGGAGACCATAGAGAACCCATAGAAAGCACATCTAAGTTAATCAAGGATTATAATGCGGCTGTTGGATATGAACAAATGGAATATACAACACTGCTGCATCATATGGATACTTTAAAGGAGAATTGGTATAAATTTAAAATTCATAAAGGAGAATTTCGTGCTGCATTTCATCCTTTTTCATTTATCCTTACAGGAATTCTTACCACTAGAATGGAGGTAAAACTTCAAAGTGAAAAAGTATCAATGGGTATTGAAAAGTGGATGGAACCTTTTGGTGCCATCAATACTATTTTGACGGGCAAGGAATATCCACAGGAATTTTTAGACTATGTTTGGAAAAAACAGCTTAAAAATGCTTTCCATGATTGTATTTATGGCGCACATACGGATCCTGTAACTTTAGATATTTTTAATGATTATAAGAGGGCAATGGAAATTATTGAATGGGAAAGTGCGGAATCATTATATAATATATCATTAAATATTAACACTATAGGTAAGGATGTTAATATTACCCTATTCAATCCCACAGCCTGGGAGCGAGTTACTTCCGTTGTTGATTTTGAGCTCTTCTTGAAGGAGGGCCAAATAAGAAAAGAGTTTATCATAGAGGATCGGGATGGCAACTATTTACCTGTGCAGGTTAATAGTGCAAAGTCTATATCCAAATATAGTGAATTTTCAGGAAATCATTGGAAGCAAGGCGAGCCAGAAATCGGCTATCAATATTCATTGTCAGTTATGCTTCCAAGTTTGCCTGCCCTAGGATATTGTAATCTGGGAATTAAAAGAGGTGTGTTCAATACTCAGGACAACAGAGAGTATGTAGGAATTCGTAGTGAAATTTTAAAGCAAACTGACTTGAAGATAGGTTTTAACCAATTAGAAAACAAATATTTGAAGGTGCAAATAAAAGAGAATGGCTTATTAAATGTTTACGATAAAGAAATGGCATTGTGGTATGAAAATATGAACATGCTAGAGGATAGCGGTGATGCAGGTGACCATTATAATTTTTCCTACCCGCTTACAAATGGGATATTTACTAACTATGGTGAAAAAGCAGTTGTCAGTCTTGTAGAAAATGGCCCTGCTAAGATTATGTATAAAATTCAGTTGGACTTAAATCTTCCCAAATCCTTAAAGGGTAATAGTGCAAGAAGTGATAAACTCATAAAAAATAGAGTTAATTGTTACATTGTTTTAAGAAGCAATTCAAAGACAATTGAATTTAAGATGGTCATAGATAATTGCTCTTTGGATCACAGGCTTAGAGTAGTGTTTCTAACAGGACTAAATTGCGAAAAGTCCAGTAGTGGAAGTCAGTTTTATGTTATTGACCGTTCAACCACAAGACCACAAGTAGAGTCCTTTGCTGAAGAACCCATGGGGAACTATCCACATAGATTATTTGTAGACATTTCAGATGAAGTGAAGGGAATTACATTTATGGATCGTGGACTACCGGAATATGAGGCTACACCTAAAGGAAATCTATATATTACGCTACTTAGAAGTACGGGCAAATTATCTAAAGATTGTGTACAAGAAAGGTCATATTGTAATGCAGGACCAATGTATAAGACTCCTTTAGCACAAGAGATTGGTACACATACTTTCGAGTATGCTTTATATTTTCATAAGGGAGATTGGAAGGAAGGTCAGAGTTATAGGCATTGTGATGAGTTTTATGCCAAGCCTAAAGCAATTCAAGGAGATGCACATGATGGAGATCTTAGTGATTATAGAAGTTTTCTGAAATTATCTGGTGAAGGGGTGGTACTGAGTGCTTTTAAAAAGGGATATGGAGAAGACCTGTGGATCATCAGAGTTTATAATGTATTAAACATAGAAATACAGTGCAGTATACAATTGCTAAAACCTATTAAAGAAGCATTTTATACAGATTTAAACGAAAAAGTTATAAATGAAATAAGCTGGGAGCATGATAAAATACATTTTCCTATTATGCCTCACAAGATAATTACAATTCTAGTGAAATTATAATTTGGAGGAGAGTATAGAATGGATAATTTAAAGCAGTGCATTGAGGAAACCTTAAGTGAGATCAAGAATCATCTTGAGAATGGAATTATTGGATTTTGGCAAAAAAATGGAATTGATGAGGAATATGGTGGGTATTTAACATGTTTTGATAATGAAGGTGAACCTTCAGGGGATACAGACAAATATATTGTAACCCAGACAAGAATGATTTGGGGTTTTTCTGCGTTATATAATCAGTATCCAGAGAAAAAAGAACTACTTCAGCAAGCAAAGCAAGGAGTTGAATTTTTTATACGTTACTTCTGGGATAATGAGAATGGTGGTTGGTTTTGGAAAGTCAAAGGGGATGGTGCAACAATTGATAAGGGAAAGGTTGTATATGGCCAAAGTTTTGCCATATATGCTCTTTCAGAATATGTAAAGGCCAGTGGGGATAGTTTAGCCCTAGAATATGTTGAAAAGACCTTTGATCTATTACAGAAGTATTGTGTAGATACTTTGCGAGGAGGATATTACGAAAACCTAGAACCTGATTGGAGTTTGTCGGAACCAGGCTTTGCGGCAGGAGATAGAAAGTCGCTAGATATTCATATGCATATAATGGAAGCATACACAACACTTG
>DATCIH010000012.1:0-4815 GCA_036507955.1 Clostridiaceae bacterium
GGCAAGAAATAAAAAACCCCTTTAGGGGTAGCCTGAAAAAGAATGCGGCTGGCGGCCATTTCAGAGTGTCTTGAGACACAGCCAGTAATAAACCCTTATAGGGTTGGTTCAAACCACCCGTTTTACGGGTGGTCCTGATTAGTTATTTAAGATCTATTTTGAAGGTTTTAATTTCATAAGGCTTCATAACAAAGGAAAAACTATTTTTCTGGAAGGAGAGTGCTTCCATATTCTTTTCCATAAGGTTACATTCAACTAAGCCCAATATCTCATTTGCAAAGGTTAAAGTAGTATTAGTTCTACTATTCCAGCACTCATATAGCCTTATTATTAAGGAGTCTGAAGCTTCGGCTTTCTTTACCACCTCAAGTATAACATTGTTCTTGTCGCATTTCACAAAGGACATGCTTCTTGGTAATGTACCTTCATGTACATCTTCAATTTTAGTCATTAATGGGCAATTGACCATATAAGCCATATTTACAGTATTTCCCTCCCGCCAATCACCCTTATGGGGATAAATTGAATAGGTGAAGTTATGTTCTTCCCGATCCGCCTCAGGGTTAGGTTCAATAGCAGATTTTAGTAGGGTTAACTTCATAACAGAATCCTTTATTTCATGCCCATATTTACAGTCGTTTAATATACTTACTCCATAATCTCCTTCTGAAATATCCGCCCATTTATGAGCACATACTTCAAATCTGGCATAATCCCAGCTGGTATTCCAATGGGTTGGTCGTTCAACATTTCCATATTGAATCTCGTAAGTAGCTTTGTCCGCATGGATATCTACAGGGAAGGCTGCCTTTAGAAGTAACTGCTTTTCCTTCCAATCGATGTAGGTGGAGAAATCTATTCTTGGGATTTCCTTGTATATATAAATATTTTGAATTATAACGGAATCTAAGAACAAATGCTTAATTCTAATCGTGGATCGTATTGGACCATCTTCTGTAAGCTCCATGGAAACCAAATCTTCCACCGGCCACATCTTTTCTTGATAGTAGATATTTATGTCCCAAGCATCATAATTATATGGTTTATCTTCAAAAACCTGAAGCATATTCCCAACACATTTTTCTTTTAAGATCTCCCTCACATTTTCTTTATCATATATGGAGATAATATTACCTTTAGTATCAAACTCTATATTAAAGAAGTTGTTTTCTAGATGAGTTACCTTTTTACTTATTTCCACATATTCGTCTTCACGAGAAGGAATAAGTGTAAAAGCTTTATAGCCCTTAGAAGGCACATCTTTAACAAAAATCAATGCTTTTTCCTGAGAAATTCGCTGAAAAGGTATATTATCTCCAGCTTCATCAACAATTATAAAGTTTTTGAAATCTTTTGGGATATCTATTTCTGCAATGTCACTTCTATTAAAACTTAAGGAGTTAAAAACTATTAAACTTTTTTTATCTAAGTTAATTTTTGAGGAAATACTATCAATTGCGGTAGTTAATAGCTTCTCTCCATTTTTAGTAAGCTCTTCATATTGAATTTTTGAATCTTCATATACTTCTTTAATAGAAGACCCTGGAATTATATCGTGAAATTGATTTAATAGTATACCTTCCCAGCCCTTATTTATCTCACTTTTCGGGTAAACAACATTACTTAGTAGCATATTCATTGAAGAAAACAACTCGGTATTTCCATATAGAAATTCACTTTTTCTATTATATTTCTTATTTCTAGCCATGGAGGTGTAAGTGCCCCTATGATACTCTAGGTATAGCTCCCCTACCCAACTAGGCAATTTTTTATTTTTGGATACTTTTTTATCTAGTTTTTTAAAGAATTCTAAGGAACTTCCTATTTTAACCCTAGGGCAACCAGGGATTCCTTTTTCCAATCTTCTAGCTGTCTCCAGCATTTCTTTAGTAGCACCACCGCCACCATCACCGAAGCCGAAGGAAACCAATATTTCATCATTAATATCCTTTTGCTGATATCTTTGCCACGCACCCATTATTGAAGAGGGATTGATAGTACCATTATAGGTAGTAAAGTTATTTGGAACTCCACTTACTTGATAATCCGAGGTAGTAATAAAATGGGTTAATACCTGGCTACCATCTATTCCTTTCCACATAAAAGTATCATAGGGAATTTTATTATATTCATTCCAGCTTATTTTAGTTGTCATAAAATAGTCTACATCTGATTTCTTTAAGATTTGAGGTAGAGCTGCACTGTAACCAAATACGTCTGGAAGCCATAGTATCTTGCTATCTACATTAAATTCTTCCTTGAAAAAACTTTTTCCAAATAAAATTTGTCTTACTAAGGATTCACCTGAGATAAGATTGCAATCAGCTTCAAGATACATAGCCCCTTCTGCTTCCCATTTACCTTTTTTTATTGAGGCTTTTATATCCTTATAAATATCAGGGTGATCCTCTTTAATATATTTATATAGTTGAGGCTGACTAGACATGAATATATATTCAGGATATTCCTTCATTAAGTTAAGTACTGTTGAAAAACTTCTTGCTGCCTTTTCTCTTGTTTGAGCTAGAGTCCAAAGCCAGGCTACATCAATATGGGTATGGCCTACACAATCCACCGTTACATCAGATTTATTGCAAAAGCTTTCATAAAAATTTTTCTGCAGATAGTCTTGCGCTAAATCAATGGAAGCATAAAAGCTTGAGGAAAAGGGTTTCCTCAAATCTAATAAATTAATAACTTCATTCATAAAGTTTATGATATCAATTCTAATTTTATCTTCCTTATGAAGAAGTGAAACGATTTGCATAGGTACCAACATATCATAATATAAGTGCTCGATCTTTTTATTTAAGCAAGCAATAGATGCATTAAATTCATATAATCCTTCCTTCATACCTGAATAGGCATAAAGGGCCATATGAAATACTTTGTTTGGTTTAGAACATTCGTCTATTAATACTTCTCTGTGATTAACATCTAAGCCTTGAATAGGTTTACCATCAATATACAATAAAAATTGGGGGTTTACCGCATCCCATTCCCCTTCATTTCCTGTAGTCACCTTCAATACTGCAACTTCATTCATATAATTCTCTGGAATAACAATATCTTTTTTGAACCAATAATGTTTATTAAGTCCACCCCATCTATCACCTTTTTTAAAGGTATTAAAGGTTTCAATTTCTGAAAGTATATTATTTGAAGCTTCAATAAACTGTAGGTTATCTAGAGAAATTTCCTTTGAGTACGTATATTGCTTTAATTCAACAAGTATTCTGTTGATTCTCTCTTCTAAAAAGTACATTTAACTATCTCCTCCCTAAACTAATGGTTAATGTAATATATAGTTAATATTATACCCACTTGTTAATTAAGATAAAGACAATTTCTAGACAGTTATATTATTATTTTTAGACATTTGATATAAAAAACAAGGTATTTTCATTAATTGTATATAGAATGAAGCAAGGGGGATATCCCAAAACCAGTTTAAGTAGAGAGAAAGTTAATCTCATAATGTATTTTTATTAGATATTATGGTATAATTATACCATAATAATATTATTATAATGGAGATGGATAGTTATGAGAATGGATATTAAAAAATTAGAAGTTCTAGATTTAACTATACTTAGGAACATAAAAAAGGAAGAGATAAGTTATAAACCATCGCAAGAGGATTGCTCATATATAGCAAAAGTTGATGATGAAGCAGTTGGTTATATATTCGGGAGAATCAAAGAGGAGGAAGGCTTTAACTCCTCAAGGTATATAAAAATAGAAGATATTTATGTTAAACCTAAAAATAGAAATTATGGTATAGGGAAAAAGCTTTTAGAGTCTATACTATTTGAAGCCAAGGACAAAGGTATAAATGGAGCTCTTATAAATGGCAGCTGTGAGGAAGTCACAGAAACCATTAAACTTTATAATAAACTAGGTTATAGATCCTGGTATATACAAATGTTTTAGGTAATGGGTACAGTTTGAATTAGTTAAGCTAATTTGGAATATTTAAGATGAAAACTGATTTTATCAGAGAACTATAGGAAATTTAATCTTTTACCGAAGCATTTTAATGGTTTTTCTAATAATATACACTTGTTTTATCGATATTTTGTAAATATCGAGGTATACTCCACCTGGTGTATCACTAACAGGAAATACAAGGTAATAGGAGGAATATCGAGAATACAGTGAATAAAATTTCCTAGAAAGGTAAATAATAATAGCAAGATATTTGTTATGTGGTACACTAAGTCTCGTCACTTTTCAACAGAACAATATCAATAAACTTTAAAAGTTTCTTGAAAAAAGATGTTGACAAAGAAAATTAAAAGTGATAATATAAACGAGCTGTCACATAACAGTTTAAAAAAATTAAACTGTACTGGAACAGACGGTCATTGAAAATTAAACAGAGGAAAATAAACTAAACCAGCAATTCATTATGGTTCTTAACAGAATCATGTATGAGAGTTTTAATAGCGAATCTTAATTAGGAAACTAAGAAAGACGTTAAAAGTAAAGAGCAAAGTCAAGCTTTGTTGAAGCAACTAAGAAACTTGAATAAGAGGTTAGCGACTTAAGTAAGTTGCGAAGCAACTTAGGAAAAGTTCCGAAGGAACTTTTAAATTGAGAGTTTGATCCTGGCTCAGGACGAACGCTGGCGGCGTGCCTAACACATGCAAGTCGAGCGAGAATCTCTTCGGGGGTTCTAGCGGCGGACGGGTGAGTAACACGTGGGTAACCTGCCTCATAGAGGGGGATAGCCTCCCGAAAGGGAGATTAATACCGCATAATTTGTCTCCGGCGCATGCCGGAGTCAGTAAAGGAGTAATCCGCTATGAGATG
>DATCIH010000013.1:0-4963 GCA_036507955.1 Clostridiaceae bacterium
TTTCATTTACTATTAACCTATAATATGATAATATAGTAATGATGTTTATGCGTTGGTAGCTCAGATGGATAGAGTAGCTGGCTACGAACCAGTTGGTCGCAGGTTCGACTCCTGTCCGACGCACCATAGAAACCCAGTAACTGTAATGGTTACTGGGTTTTGTCGTACCTCGAATATCTAAGAAAATAGCATCTGCTAACATTTGCCATTGAACCGTATGATTAAGTGATACATTGATGACTTCATGGCAATGTAAGGCTGTTGTACCTGAGAGTTTTAAATCATTTTGAAGGTAACTATAAAATGATTGTAAATCTAATGGCTTTAGCTTATCTAGCTTGATAGCTCCCAGCCTAGGCGCTATATATGTGTTTATAAGTTGTTTATAGGTTTTTATAGTTTTAGGAGTAAGATTATTAATACAGTACTCATTTAGCCACTTTTCAATATAATCTTTAAATAACATATTTTCTGAAACTACAATGTACTGCTAAGGTTATTTTTAAAAATGAAATAGCCTATGAATTACCAGCTAATAAAGGTGCTAATTATAGAAGTAATGGAAGCTATAGATTTAGAGAATTTAATTTATTATAAAAGAATAAAAGTATCTAAAGATGAGACGTGTATCAATATACTACTCTCTAAAGAGAATATAGCCAGTCTTATTAATGCTTATTTAATGCAATGTTTTTTATTCTTGAAGCTATTCTATTTATGATTTTTATCTATCTCTAATAAATTATCTGGATGTGTTTTAAGTGCAGTAGCTAAATTTTCTACAGTTTTTAATGTGGGGCTTTGTTTAGCTGTTTCTAACTCGCTAATATGGCTTTGTGATAAATTTGATAAATATGCTAATCTCTTTTGGGTCATACATTTGAGTTTTCTCACTGCTTCCAGTTTAAACTTAAATTTATACATATCACACGTCTCCTTAATTTTTGCGATAAAATAAAACAATTCTCTTAATATATTTGTCGTATTATGTCGCAAATGATAGCCTATAACGTTAATTAGGCATGCTATAATTATAACATTCTCTTTGTATAATATCTATGCCAGAATTATGCAGTAATTTGTTTTCGTTTTTGTGTAACATATTAATCTAAAAAATAGGAGGAGGTATTAAAATGGAAAAACATGATTTGTATTTACAAAAAATTAAAGCTCAGTTAGAACAATATAGTGCTAAAATAGCGGGGATGCATGGCAAGGCTACTGAGGTCAATGTTGATATGAAATTGGAATATCTTAAACAAGTGAAGATGCTTGAGGGCAAGAGGGATGGTTTGAAGAAAAAATACGAACAACTTAGTAAAGCTAGCGAAAGTTCCTGGAAAGATATGAAAGAAGGAACTGAAAATGCTTGGAATGAGTTTAAGGATTCTGTTGCTAAAGCAACAAATCATTTTAAATAATCCCTATAGATAATATATTATAGTGGTAAGGTTAATTGAAATCTTCGAAACCAATAAGAACAGGGAAGTACGATGAAACTGACTCTTAATCAGATATCTACTACAGTAGTACGAATTTCCATATATTACAGGTATCCTTTCCAAATGCATGGAGGTACTATTAATATAGCATAAATAATAAAGATGAAGGGGAGAGCTACTCAAATATTTGGGTATGTAAGGGTAAGCAGTATTTCTATCTACCACACTACGAACCAATTCTTAGCAGTGAGCATAAAGGCCCCCCAAAAACAATATGAGTTACGTTATGTATGCTATACAAATAAATTATTATTCAAGAATAAAAAGGAGTGTTAATTATATGTTATCTTTAATTGGTGGAATTGTTGTCATAATTATAATACTTAAAGTTCTACATATTTTTTAGTTATTATTTTTTATGACTTATAAATGTTGAGATGCTGAGGGTTAACAAGAAATACTAAAGCTAAAACAAGCTATCTACATAGATAACTAAGGAGGATTTATTAAATTTATGAAAATACTTAACAAGATGCAATTTACATCATTATTTGTAACACTATTACTGATGATTATGGTGGTAAAACCTACAATGGTTATGGCGGCCCAACCCACAGTGAACCTGAGAACAACATCAACATATGCGGTTTTGGCTGGTACAGCAATCACTAACACTGGAACGACTACAATTAATGGAAGTGCTGGAGGAGATATTACTGGAAATGTTGGCGGCGACGTTGGTTTGTATCCCGGTACTGTTTTCACTGGGAGGGCGAGTACAACAATAAGTGGAGCTGTACATTTGGCTGATAATGTTGCAATTAAAGCAAAGGATGACTTAGTAAGTGCATATGATGATGCCGCAGGTAGAAAACCTGTAACTCGTATTCCAAGTGAGCTTGGTGAAACTACCTTGAAACCTGGCGTATACGATTCAGCAGATGGAACTTTTAAAATAACTGGGAAACTTACTTTAGACGCTGAGAACGATCCAAATGGTGTATTTGTATTTAAGACTAACTCTACACTAATAACGGCGTCAAACAGTAGTGTAAGTCTTCTAAACAAGGCTCGATTTTGTAGGACCTTTTGGAAGGTAGGAAGTTCAGCTACTTTAGGAACAAATTCTCATTTTGTAGGACATATATTTGCATTAGATTCTATTACAGCAAATACTGGTGCTACGGTGCAAGGGCAGTTGTTAGCACGTAATGGTTCTGTAACATTAGACAACAATGTTATAACAAATGGATTTTGTGCCGGAACATCTAATATTCCAAAGAAACCAATAGTTACACCAAAACCAACAACCCTTAATGTAATTAAAAAAGTTATAAATGATGATGGTGGAAAAGCTATTGCTAGTGACTTCAAAGTACATTTAAAAAATCTAGGAAATGGAGCTACTGTAATTCCATCATCAAAATATGGAAGTACCTATAACTTGAATGCAGGTACTTATGTAATTAGTGAAGATGCTATTCCTGGATATACCATAAGTTATAAAGGTAGCAATTCTAATGGTAAAATAACTATATCTCCTGGCGAGAATAAAACCGTAATTGTTACTAGTAATGACAATTCACCTACGGGAATTACAACTACTATTACAGGTGGACAACTCCCGAAAACTTCCTCTCATTTATATGAGCTACTTCTTATAGGGGCTGTTTTAACGATGGTAGGAGCACTAGGCTTAAGAAAAAGAAAGAGTTATGAATAAAAAAAAACTATCAAGGAGCAAACGTTCGCTGGTTATGGTTTTATCTCTGGGATTTATGCTCCTAGGCTTAGGGTTTATATCTTGGTCAATACGTGGTATATGGACACAGACCCATTATTCTAATCAGGTAAGTATTCCGCCAAAAAAAACACTTGCCATTAAGAAGACTGTGAAGGAAGTTAATGTAAAACCAGATACTTCTAAACCATTGCCTCCAACGGATAAAACCCTTTATCCAGTATATCCAGTGGAGGGTGACAATATTGGAAGTCTTACTATTCCGGCTTTAAATCGGAAACTAACCATGCTGCAGGGTACAGGGGATAATGTGTTGAAGAAGGGTGTAGGACACTTCACCCAAAGTGTACTTCCAGGAGAAAAAGACAATTGTGTTATTTCAGGACATCGTGAGACAACCTTCAGACAATTAAATAAATTGAAGGTAGGGAATCTACTTATTATACAGACATCAGCAGGCACTTTCACCTATAAGGTTAGCGGCACTAGAATTGTCGATAAAGATGACAAAACAGTGATTGTATCTACGAAAAATGCTGTTCTCACTTTGACTACCTGCTACCCATTCAATTTTATTGGGAATGCTCCAGACCGTTATATTGTGTCAGCGGTTTTAGTGAAAAGAGAATAAACGTTGAGAAATATTTAATTCACGCAATACCAAAGACTTCATAGATATTCTATGGAGTCTTTTATTATAGTTCCGAGGAAGCCAAGATTATCAAGAGAATTTAAAAAGAATATCTAGAGGGATATGGAAGTGAAAAATTGGTCAAGGCTTGATCTTGACGGGATATTAACTGGTGCAGGAAGGAAAAAATGGTATGAAAGTACCATAATAAAAATACTCAAGAACGAAATGAGTTGTGAAAATAGAAAAAAGAGCTATTTTATTTTGCCCCTTATAGTTTGAATTGAATAGGTATTACTTAAACTTAGTTAAAAAGTGAAATGGCTATTTATAAGGGAGTGACGGATTATCAAACTTAGCGAAAATCAATCCTTTCGAATCTGTAGGTCGTGTGTTCGGATCGGGTGCTAAAATCTATCATTGGTAAACACATCTAATGAAATGTAATTCATAAGAAATTACATATTTGAAATTAAAGACTTTAGCTTTATTCGCCAAACTATTGAAAAAGTAATAGACCAAGATGCTCCACAAGAATATTATAGAAATCAATTTTTAGCGAACGCAATGGTAAGTCTAAATATGATAGATATAATTGGTAGTGGCATTAAAAAGATGTTCATTAAACAAATGCAGAGATACTTTCCACCTCCAGATTACAATTTAAAGAATCAAGAGCTTATATGAAGGCAGATATCCAAGTATATATGTTGTATCACAAATAGTAGCAGCTTCCCTTTGCATAAATATACTTCTAACTAACAAAAGCCGTTAGATATTCATTAACATATTTAGAAATCTCTTTTCTTATCCAATCATTTTTGCGTAATAATTCATGCTGATTCTCTGTAATCCTAATAGATAATACCCTTGTTTTACTATTCTCACCTTTTTTTCTACCCCTCATATTTCCCTCCTATATATGACAACTAAAATTCCATTAAATGTAAACAATATATAACTATAGTATATCTCAATTATTTAACGTTTACAATAATTTGTAAAAATATTAATTGTAAATATTGTAATATATTCAAATTCATAGTATGATTATAAGGTAATAAAAGTAATAATTTATATTAACTTATAAGTAATAAAAGTATCACTTAGTAATACTAAAATATATATCGAAATGAGGGAGGATATTAT
>DATCIH010000014.1:0-10899 GCA_036507955.1 Clostridiaceae bacterium
TTTGGCATATCCAAATTTAGTTTGCTGGTAATAAATGAATGTCATCATTGGAATAAACTTAGGTTATTTTTGTAATAATTCTAGAGTGTTTTGGCTTAACTTTTTTATTCAGTTTTTTCATAGCTAACTTTACACAATCAACATTTAATAAATAATCCTTACAAAACTATTAACTGATTTGAATATAGTTTAACTCTAGCACAGCTAATTTGTTCAATATCTTTATATGATAGCATAACAATAGGTGTTGTTGAACTTTGTAGATATCTTTCTGTTATAAAAAATCGTTCTGATGGCACAATCTTGGAATATCGTACCGATTTACTTATGTTTTTCAGTTATATTCTAAATCAGTATTAAACTACTTTACTCTCAGTATTCACTACACATTATAGTCGTACTTTGAATATGCCATATAGCTACCAATAATACAATAATTCAACAAATAATCTTAATATCCTTCAAAATATAAAAATATATAAGCTTACTCATTCAACATAAAATCTTAAAAAAATAGAATTAGAAGCATTGCCAATGCTCCTAATTCTAAAATTAATATTATTACCAAAATCAAATGTATAAACTTCATTCTATAAATCAATAATTATAAATTACTAATTAACCTTTCTATCTTTGTTATCTTCACTACCTTCAGACTAATAAAATAATATTTAATTATAAACTTATTAGTATAACCTCGTCTAATCTTACTAGCTTACCTTCAATCCTATTTAACTGCTCAGTATTAGTTTTCTGTAATCCCAAAGATGAGTCAACCTTTTTATCAATTGAATCTAATTTAAAGCTAATTTTTTTAACATCACCCATAACCCCATTTAAATCACCTTGAATACCATTAAGTTCGCCTCTCATTTCCGCGAATCCTTGTCTCATTTCAATAAAACCCTGCTTCATTTCTGTATACATCTTCTCCATAAGGTGAAACAACTTCTCATTTTCCATTTTATCTACCACCTTATACTACCTAAAATTCTCGATAACAACTTGAACACTACTATTACCATTGAATTCATTGATGGTGGGATAAAATACTAAATCAAGGATTACCTTAGCTTTACCCTCATATAATTTGCTTAGTTCATCGTCTCCATATTTATCTATTATAATTTTATCAAATTCCTCAATATTTCCAAAGTATATACCATCTACATAGGTTCTATTTCTCATGATTATTCTTAACTTAAGTACATTTTTTCTAACTCCAAGTATTGCTGCCTTTATTATAGTTACCTGTTTCTCAGCGAATAGTGGTTTAGGATTACCCTTCCCAAAGGGTTCTAGAGTTCTTAAGTCGTTAATTAGATTGAAGTTTATTTTTTCTAAAGGTAGTTGCATATCAATATATATTTTAGGTATTATATCTTCCTCAGTTAAGGTTGTTTGCTCCAAAAGCTTCTTTCTTAAGGCTTCTATATTGCCTTCTTCCATAGATAATCCTGCAGCCATGGGGTGACCACCAAAACGGGTTAGTAGATCTTTACACTTGTTTAATTCTTCAAACATATTGTAGCTATCAATTGATCTTCCTGAACCTTTAATACCTTCCTTAGTTCTAGTAAGAACTATGGTTGGAACACTGTAATGTTCTTTTATTCTGCCAGCTACTATACCCACTATGCTCTCATGGGTTTCTGGTGTATAAACTACCAGTACCTTATCCTTCTCTATTTTGTTACTTTCTATATACTCAATTGCCTTTTCAATTCCTTCTTGGGTCATATCTTTTCTTTGTTTGTTAAGATCATTTAGCTCTTTAGCCAAGCTTTCTGCCTCAGTAGGATTATCGGCAAGTAGTAGCAGTACACCCTTTTTAGCACTATCAAGTCTACCACAAGCATTTATGCAAGGACCTATAACAAAACCAAGGTGATAGGTGGATATTTCCTTTCCCTGAATACCAGCTACTTTAATTAATTCCATTAAACCAAGATTAGTGGTTTCATTTAATAGTTTTAAGCCTTCTTTAACAAATATTCTATTTTCATCTAATAAATCCACTACGTCACATACTGTGGCTATTGCCACATATTCAATCAATTTATAGGCTTCACTTTTATCTATACCCATTTCTTCATATAGGACTTCAATAAATTTAAAAGCAACCCCTGCTCCACAAAGGGCTTTAAATTCATATTTGCAATCCTTTTGTTTTGGGTTTATTATAGCATCTGCCTCAGACCTTATGAATTCTCTTATACCCTCTGAGTCTTCAACAAAGGGAATATCGTGGTGATCTGTAACTATAATTGTCAGGCCTAATTCTTTACCATATTTTATAGCTTCAAGGGCAGCTATTCCGTTATCACAGGTGATTATAGTGTCTACTCCCATATCTTTTGCTTTATCTATAATATTCTCATTTATTCCATAACCGTCAATAACTCTATCTGGTATTTCATATATTACCTCTGCCCCACATTTTTTAAGGGCTGTATATAATATAAAAATACTAATCGCACCATCCACGTCAAAATCCCCAGAAATCATGATTTTCTCTTTAGCTTCAATCTTTTTCTTCATAATCATTACTGCTTTTTCTAAATCCTTCATATCTCTGCCATTATGAAGATTCTCGTAAGTTGAATGTATAAAGCTTTTGATGGCATCACTTTTCGTGATGTCCCTATTTACAAGTAATTTGGATACAATTTCACTTATACCAAAATTCCTGGATATTTCCTTATAATCTGTCTTTCTACTTTTTATAAACCACTTTTTCAATATGATTTTCTCCTCTAATTTTAATGCATCAATTGTTTGAAAGAATTTGAATTATAGGATTATTAAATAATTTTGAAATAACTCTTTCAATATCTACGGTCGTAATAATTCTTTGAGAAATATTATAAAAATCAGGAATGCTCTCTTTAAACATAATATGATTTGTAGCTAAAAACTTTGCCATTTCTATAGATTTTTCCTGCTTTATTTCCATTCTTATTTGATACTTCTTTATTGCACCCTCAATTATTTCCTGAGAGCTAAATAAGCCTAGCTTAGACGCTTCTATGCATTCATCTATTATGCTTATCACTTTATCTATATTTTCCTTTGAGGTATTAGCTCTTATTATAAAAAGCTTTATGCCCTTCTCCACCTTAATCTGGCTATATATTTCATAGGCTAGTCCTTTTTTTGTCCTTACACGATCAAATAATAAACTGCTAACCCCTTCCCCAAAGGAAGTATTAAATATATGTAATATAGCCAATTCCTCATAGCTTAAAGCATCAATAGGAAAAATGTATTCTATTCTGCCTATTTTAAGTTTACTATTTTCTTCTTTATAAATATGAGGTTTATTTATATTATAGAGGACTTCTGATTCTTTTTCATCCTCTAATGCCATCCCCCTTAAGCAATTCCCTACTACAGCTTTTACAGTTTCATAGGGGATTGAGGATACTACTGCGATGCAACAATTTTTGCTGGTATAATATTCCTCGTAAAATCTTCTTACATCTTCTATTTTAAAGTTTTTAAGATAAGCTTCAGTTCCAATAATTCTTTCTTTAATCCTTCTATTTGAAAAGGAATTCTTAAATAAAACATCTTCCAGGTAAAGGTCCGAATCATCAATCCACTCTTTTAGCTCTTCAAGGATTATATTTACTTCCTCCTTAAAGCCCTCTTCCTTAAGCAGAGGATTAATTAATATATCCCCATACAATTCCACTGCCTTTTCAAAATCTTCATTTAAGGTAGTGCCATAATACATAGCATAAGGGAAATTAGTCATAGCATTATTAAACCCGAAATATTTATCGCACAAGACATTGATTTCAAGTTCACTTTTGCTTGTGGTTCCCTTAAATAGGACATGCTCCACTAAATGCGCTAGTCCAATTTCTTCCTTGGTCTCCTGATTTGCTCCTGCATCAAAGGCAATAGAAAAAGAGGATATATTCCCCTTTATCTCCTTGTATATAAGCTTTATTCCATTATCTAAGATTTCTTCCTTCATTTTTACTCCTGAGCTTTATTACTATTTAAAGCCATATCAACTAGCATACTATTTCTAAGTTCCAGAGCTATTATCCCACTGCCCAAAGTCTTTAATATTTGAAGTGCAAACAAAATAGCTGTACTAGGTCCTCTACTTGTTATTATATTGCCATCCTTTACAACTAAATCCTCAACATATATTGAATCTTTGAATTCATCTTTAAAGCTAGGAAAAGAAGTAATCTTTCTCCCAGTTAATAGTCCTGCTTTCTCTAGAACTATAGGAGCTGCACATATTGCAGCTATTAGTTTATTTTCGTTATCAAAGCTCTTAAGTGTTTCTATTACCCAAGCATCCTCTTTAAGATTCTTTGCTCCAGGCATACCCCCTGGAAGTATTATCCCATCATATAAATCAACCAACAAATCCTCTATTCTCATCTCAGCTGTAATTTTAATATTATGAGCTCCTGTAACAATTTTTTCTTTCATATAAAAAATATCACAAATTACCTTTCCTCGTCTAAGGACATCGATTATGCTGATAGCCTCTATTTCCTCGAAGCCTTCAGCTAAAATAATACAACATTTTTTCATACTAACTCCCCCTAATAAATTGATATATTTTCTAAATAATCATCTAAAACTATAAGCATTATGTTGCTTCCATTACCTGCTCTGTTTTTGATCTTTATTTCATCAATTGGTAATTTTTTAGTAAGATTCTTTGAGGATTTTAAAGCAATACCCTTAATTCTTGAACCTTTAAAATAAATAATAGCTTTTACAATAAAATCGTCAGCTTTTAATGCAATTCCATTTACACCGGATGTAACTCTACCCGTTTTATTTATATCACTTGCATTAAATCTTATACACATTGCCTTAGAGGTAATTAAAATAAGTTCCTTTTCCTCTGAGTTATTTGAATATACAACATCCACAAGCTTATCTTCACTATTCTTTAGTTTATACCCAATAGTTACATTATAATCCCCATCAAATTCCTTAACCTCCGTTCTTTTAACAAGTCCACCTGATGATATAAAATAAATATCATTTTCATCTTGAAAGCTTGATACTGATAAAATATTTAACAGCTTAAGCTTTTTCATATCAAAACCATCAGATAAATCCTCTATATTTATTTCTTTATTTGTATAGTCTTCAAATATTACAGAGGATAACTTAATGACTCTTCCATCATCAAAGAATAATAGTAGCTTTGAAGCAGAATTTGTATAACATTTTATTATATCTTTTTTACTTCTTTCATCTTCCTTTAAAGCCTTTATATTACCCTTTGCATCTCCGGTTATAATAAAGCTTTTATAATGATATTCGCTGGTGTAGCTTACTTCTGTTATCTCGTCCTTTACAGATATATTTACTAAAGGTGTGCCTATAATCATTCGTTCAGTTTCAGTAAGTACGGGCTCTTCTATAGTAAAATTCATATCTAATTTAGTTTTAATATTAATAAATTGTTCTAGTCTTGAGCTATCTCCGATTACTACATCCACAAGCTTTTCTTTGTCCCTTAGCTTTACTGCTTGAAGCTTCGTGTAGTTAGTATTGAAGCTACTTAAATTTGTCCTTTTCATATAGCCATTGCTGGTAAATAAAAGCATGTACTTAGTATCTTGAAAGGAATTTATATTAAAAGCTGAAACAAGCTTTTCAAGTCCAAGGTCTAAAGTTTTTATTATCTCATCTAGCCTTAATCCCTTGTCCTTCCATTTGTATTCAGGTACTGCTGAGCCTTTAAGCTGATACATATTGCCTTTATCAGTAAAAAACAGTATTGTATCCATAGTATTTGAATTAAATAGCCATTTTAAACTATCTCCTTCTCGATACTCAATATCCTTAGTATCAGTATTAGACCTATTGTAGGATTTTTGCAATACACTTTTTGCATACCCTTCCTTGGATACCGCTACCATAATATCCTCAGCATAGCTTAACTCGATAACATCAATCTTTGCTTCTTCATCATTTTCTATAATCTCAGTTCTTCTAGCATCACCGTATTTTTCAGCGATTTCTGAAAGCTCATCCTTAATAACTTTAAGTAGGATGCTTTCGTTTGCTAAAATCTTCTTTAATTTATTAATTACAATTTCTAATTCCTTATGTTCTTTTTCATAGGCTTTAATTTCAAGGCCTGTTAACCTATATAACATAAGTTCAAGTATCGCCTCTGCTTGCAACTCAGAAAAGGAAAAATTTTGGACTAAATTTATTGAAGCATCTCTTTTAGATTTAGATCCCCTGATAATCTTTATTATTTCATCCATTATATCAATGGCTTTTATAAAACCTTCAATTATGTGGTATCTTTTCTCTGCAACCGATAATTCATTTTCCGTTCTTCTTTTGATGATGATCTTTTGATGATTAACGTAGTAACGTAATATAGATTTAAGTCCTAAGGTTTCAGGCTTTCCATCCGCTATAGCAACTATATTAAAAATAACATTGCATTGTAGGTCTGTCTTTTTTAATAGGTACTTTAAAACTCTATCAGCAGTTTCACTATCAGCTGATTTCCTGAATTCTATAACTGCCCGAATTCCATCTCTATCAGATTCATCTCTTATATCCGTTATGGCCTCTAAAGCCTTAGAATGTCTTTTATCTTCAGTCATTTCAGATATGAGTTGAAGCAGCTTTGCCTTACTTCTTTTATAAGGGAACTCAGTTATAACAATTCCAAGTCTCCCCGTATCAAGTTTTTCAATTTTAGCTTTAGACCTGAGGGTTACTTTCCCTTCACCCGTCTCATAGGCAGAAAGCAAGGAATTTTTTCCTATTATTATGCCTCCTGTTGGAAGATCTGGTCCTTTAATATAGTCCATAAGCTGGCTTGTTGTTATATCATTATTATCTATATAAGCTAAAGTAGCCGCTATTACTTCTTTCAAATTGTGCGGAGGTATATTCGTAGATAATCCAACTGCGATACCAAAGGAACCATTAACTAATAAATTAGGGTATCTAGCGGGAAGCACCGAGGGCTCAAACTCAGAGCCAGAATAGTTCTCCACCATATCTACAACATCTTTATCTATATCCCTTAGCATCTCAAGCGATGCCTTAGATAGTCTTGCTTCTGTGTAACGCATTGCCGCTGCATTATCTCCATCTACGCTACCCCAGTTACCATGTCCATCTATTAATGGAAGTCTTGTGGAGAAGTTTTGAGCTAGAATTACCATTGCATCATAAACAGAGGTATCACCATGGGGATGATATTTTCCCAAAATGTCACCCACTATTCTAGCTGATTTATAATAAGGCTTATCTGGCATTGCTTTAAGCATATAGGCCCCATAAAGAATTCTTCTATGTACAGGCTTTAAGCCATCTCTAACATCAGGAAGAGCTCTGTCCTTAGCTACCTCAACCGCATAAGGAAGATAATTATCTGGCATAACCTCTTCCAAAGCTACCTTAACAATATTTTTATCCATTGGTACATCAAATCTTTTAACCATTAGTTCTCCCTTTCAGCTCTTTAAAATTCTGCATATTTGTACAGATATGCCTTTCTTGGCCCTACCACATCTCCCATAAGAAGAGATATCATCTTTTCAGCCTTTGCTGCATCATCTATATTAACCTGTTGCAGGGTTCTGGTTTCTGGATTTAAGGTTGTATCCCATAATTGATCTGGATTCATTTCCCCTAGACCTTTATACCTTTGCATAAGACATCCTTTTCCAACCATCTTTCTAACAGCAGGTAGCTCGTCATCACTATAAGCATATTTTACAATTTCACCTTTTTTATCACTTTTATAAACCTTATATAAGGGTGGTGTTGCCAAATAAAGATGCCCATTTGCAATAAGCTGCCTCATATATCTATATATATAAGTGATCCATAGCGTTCTAATATGATAGCCATCCACATCTGCATCGCTCATTATTATTATTTTATTATATCTTAAGTCCTTTTCGTGATATCCATCCAGTACACCGGTTCCTATAGCTGTGTTAAATATTTTCAATTCCTCACTGGCAAGTACATTTTCAAGCTTTTGCTTCTCAGTATTCATTATCTTACCCTTTGAAGGCATTATTGCTTGAAATCTTCTATCCCTGGCCTGCTTAGCACTTCCTCCTGCTGAATCTCCTTCAACTACTATAAATTCGCATAAGGAAGCTTCCTTTAAGGTACATACAGCTATTTTACCTGCTAAAGGCGCAGCACCCTTACCTATTTTCTTTTTTTCTGCATCATTTATTTTCTTTATCTTTTCACGTCTTATAGCCGCATCTAAAGCATTACTAATTAAACTAGCGGCTATTTCCTTATTATCTTCAATCCATTCACATATTTTATTATAACAAAGCTCATTCATCATAGTGTAGGCTTCGCTATTTCCAAGCTTATTTTTAGTTTGTCCCTCAAATATAGGGTTTGAAACCTTTATCCTCACAATTGCTGTAAGGCCTTCTCTAAGGTCATCCCCCTCAAATTCTGGAGCCTTTTCTTTAATTAAATTAAGCTTTTTAGCCCAATCCTTAAAAGCCCTTGTCATGCCTGTCTTAAAACCAGTCTCATGGGTACCCGCCTCAGAAGTCGGAATATTGTTAACATAACTTGCTATATATTCAGTTGTAGAATCTGTAAATTGCATACAGATTTCCCCATACATGTTCAAATCATTTATGCTCTTATTTCCTTCAAAGAAAATAGGTATCTCATGAAGGATGGTTTTGCTTTCATTCAAATAATCTATAAAATCTAAAAGACCTCTTTTGGAATGATATGTTTTTTCTACTCTTTCTTCTTTTCTATCATCAATAAATATCAGGGTTATACCTTTATTTTGATAAGCTAACTCCTGAAGCCTTTCATCTATAATTTCCGCCTTAAAATCAATAACATTAAATATTTCCTGATCTGCAAGAAATGTTACCTTTGTACCAGTTTCTGTACTTTTGCCTATCTCCCTAAGTGGTGTTACTGGAGTACCAGGCATTTTTTTCTTTAAAGCGCTATCATAGGCATATTCAAACCTTTGTTTAAAAACCTTCCCCTTTTGTTGAACTTCTACCTCCATCCAAGCTGATAAGGCATTTACAACAGCTGCTCCTACTCCATGAAGTCCTCCAGAGGTAGAATAACTCTTATTATCAAATTTTGCTCCTGTATGAAGCTCAGTATAAACCATTTCTACTCCAGATTTCTTTTTTACTGGATGAATGCCAGTGGGAACTCCTCTCCCATTATCAATTATAGTTACACTTTTATCTTTATTTAACATCACTGTAGCTTTATCACCAAAGCCATTTGCTATTTCATCTATGGCATTGTCGAGTATCTCCCATATACAATGATGAAGTCCTTTAGTACCTGTGGATCCAATATACATACCTGGCCTAATTCTAACAGGTTCAAGCTTCTCAAGAGAAGTTAGGTCCGTAACGTCGTAGGTTTCTTTATTTATAATATCTTTAATATCTAAGTCCATACTTTTCCTCCATCTTATCATTGCTTCTTTATGTAATATAACATATAAGATAAAAATATCAAAGACATAAAATTTTTACTAGGAATAATATCATAAAAAGGTTACCCTTTTAATTTAACTACATAATATATATATTAGTTAATTTAATGGAGGAAGTTTAATGTCTTTTTGTCAATATGATTCAAATATAACCTGTCCTTACGATAGCTATCGTGTCCCTACCAGATCAGCCATTGCCGTAATTAAAGGTAGTGCTCAATATCCAGATATAAATGGAACTGTTTATTTTGAAAGAGCTCCTAAAGGTACAAATGTTATGGTTCGTCTATCAGGACTTCCAGAATATAAAATGGCAACAGCAACTAGTCCTCAGATAGGCCCTCATGGTTTTCATATACATTCCGGTGGCAGCTGCGTAGCTGGGCCTGCAACTAATCCTTTCCCTAATACAGATGGCCATTTCAATCCTACAAATCAGCCACATGGAAACCAGTCAGGGGACTTTTCTGCAATTTTTTCAAATCATGGTGTTTCAAGAATTAGTTTCTATACAGATAAGTTTTTTCCTGAAGATATCATAGGTAAAACAGTAGTGATTCATTTAAGCCCAGATGATTATAAAACTCAGCCTGCAGGGGGATCTGGATTACAAATAGCTTGTGGAGTAATAAAAAAAGCATAAAGACATAAATTGAAAATATCCACATTAATAAAGGGTAACCAGACTTTGGTTACCCTTTGTATTAATTTCTCAGTTCAGTTTTCATCATAACAAAATAACTGATTAAATAAGAAACAAATATAATTATTAAATAAATAATAACATTTATTTTGGAAGGATTTATAATTCTATCTAGAAAATTATACGGGTATACCCTCATATAAATTGTAACGATACCAAATATTATTATTGCCCATAAAACCCGTCCTACTTTATATACAAGAAATGATAGCATATAGATTAAAGTTGCACCAGCTAATAAGGTTACAAAAACATATATGTTCATCCTTAATAGATTTATAAGATCTACCTTCTTACTGAGAAAGCTATAGCCAAGCAGCTGATTTATACCAAAGGAGTTTAAAATAAGTTTTTCAACTAAAAATAGAATTGTTAGTGAAATAGAAAATACTGCTGCTAATAAAGTATAGAAAAACATACTCCCATAAAAATAATCCTTTCTAGTGGAACCAAAACTTAAGCTTAAGTTAAAACTATTTTGAGTGCCCCTAAGCGTTATTAAAAAAGTAATAACAGCTAAAAAAATAAATAGAATAGGGATTAAGCTCATACTAAAATATGAATGGTATTCATACATTTGAGTATTAGTTCTGGGAAATCCCACTGGTATAGACGTTAAGTACATGAAAACCATAAAAATGCTGCAAACTATTAAAAGTAAACAGAGTAATTGCTTGGAACATATAAAATTCAAATAGAGATTTTT
>DATCIH010000015.1:0-62080 GCA_036507955.1 Clostridiaceae bacterium
AAGCCATAATTATGGCTTGTCTAATTAATAATTAAAAATGTTATTACTTTAAACATTATTTAGGAGATGAACTTCATTGGGGATAAGGGATAATAATGTTATAATATACGATACTACCTTAAGAGACGGGGCTCAAGCGGAAGGTATATCCTTTACGGTAGGAGATAAATTGAACATAGTTAAGACTCTAGATGAATTTGGTATTAGCTATATTGAGGCTGGTAACCCTGGTTCTAATTCTAAGGATGAGGAATTTTTTATTAAGGTAAGGGATCTAAAGCTTAAGCATTCAACTATTGTTGCCTTTGGCAGTACAAGAAGAGCTAACATAAAGGTTGAAGAGGATGCAAATATAAAATCTCTTATAAAGGCAGATACCAAGACTGTAGCTATATTTGGCAAGAGCTGGGGTATGCATGTCACTGAAATACTCCATACTACTTTAGAAGAAAACTTAGCAATGATTGGAGATTCAATAAAATATTTAAAATCATTAAATAAAGAAGTAATATTTGATTCAGAGCATTTCTTTGATGGCTATAAGGAAGACAAGGCTTATGCTATAAGTACCTTAAAGGTGGCAGAAGAAAGTGGAGCTGATTATATAGTACTTTGCGATACTAATGGAGGCTCTATTCCTTCTGAAATAGGAGAAATATCTAAAGAAATTATGTATCAGATTAAAGTACCTTTAGGAATTCATTGCCATAATGATAGTGGCGTAGCTGTTGCAAATACCTTGATAGCTATACAAAATGGTTTGGTTATGATACAAGGTACCATAAATGGCTATGGAGAAAGATGTGGTAATACAGATTTATGCACTATCATACCAAATCTTGAGCTAAAGCTTAATAAAAAATGTCTAGAGGAAGGTAAGCTCATGCAAATTGCATCTTTAGCTAGATATATAAGTGAGATAGCAAATTTTTCTCATAATGAAAGAGCTCCTTACGTAGGAAATAGTGCTTTTGCACATAAAGGGGGTATGCATATAGATGCAGTATTAAAAAATCCCACATCCTTTGAACATATTTCACCAGAAAGTGTTGGAAACAGAAGAAGGCTCCTTATGTCAGAAGTATCCGGGAGAAGCACAATTATGGCGAAAATTAATGAGGTAGAACCTTGGCTTAATAAGGATTCTATAGAAACGAAAAAAATAATAGATAAGTTAAAGGATATGGAGCATGAAGGTTATCAGTTCGAAGGAGCAGATGGTTCTTTTAAGCTTATGATAAGAAGGGTTTTAGGTAAAAATAAAAAGTTCTTTGATGTAAAGGAGTTTCAAGTCAATTGTGCTGAGCATTGGAAAAAAGAAAATAGCTCCTATGCACTTATAAAGGTAGAAGTAGATGGGAATGAAGAGATAACGGCTGCGGAAGGGGACGGGCCGGTAAATGCACTAGATGGGGCTTTGAGAAAAGCTTTGAAGGTATTTTACCCAAGTCTAAACAAAATAAGACTTACAGATTACAAGGTTAGGGTTTTAGATACTTCAGAGGCTACTAGGGCTAGGGTAAGGGTTCATATAGAGACTACAGATGGCGAAAAGGTTTGGTCCACTGTAGGGGTTTCTACAAACCTAATTGAAGCTAGCTGGATTGCACTTATTGATTCTATAGAATTTTTCCTGAACCAAGATGATTAATTAGTATTTTAAAAAGAGGTATGGAAATGAACTTCAGACCATGTATAGATCTACATCATGGAAAGGTAAAACAGATTGTTGGTGGAACCTTAAATGATGGAGGTAAATTAATTGAGAATTTTATATCAGAAAAAGGAGCAGAGTATTATGCAAAGCTCTATAAGAAAGACAAGCTAAAGGGTGGGCATATTATAATGCTGGGAGAAGGGAATGAAGAAGAGGCAATTAAAGCTTTGAGAGCATACCCAGGCGGTCTTCAAATTGGTGGTGGAATAACTGCTGATAATGGTGAATATTATTTAAAGTATGGGGCAAGTCATATAATTGTGACCTCTTATGTTTTTAAGGATGGAAACATATATTTTGACAACTTAAAAAAATTAGTTAATAAGGTTGGAAAAGCCAATATAGTATTAGACTTAAGCTGTAGAATACAAGACAATAAGTATTATGTTGTAACGGACAGATGGAAAAAGTTTACGGATTTTCAGGTAAATGAAGAAAATCTCAACATGCTTTCTAAATTTTGTGATGAGTTTTTAATTCATGCTGTAGATGTAGAAGGAAAATGCAACGGAATTGAAGAAGAACTTATTAAAACTTTAGGAGAGTGGATAAGCATACCAACCACCTATGCAGGTGGCATAAGCTCCTTTGAAGATATAGATAAGCTTAAGAAATATTCAAATAAAGTAGATTTTACAATAGGTAGCGCTTTAGATATATTTGGAGGAAAACTATCCTATGAAGACCTTATTAAATATATAAAATGAAGACTCCAAGCATATGCTTGGAGTCTTTTTACATAGATTTTACAGAATTTCTTTCTACTAATGTAGTATTTAGTAAAAGTTTTTCTGCAATAGTGGTAGGATTGTTCATAATACTTACCAATTTTTCAACAGCCTTCCTACCCATAAGCTCCTTTTCAACTTTCATGGTAGTTAGTTCTGGAGACATGCTCATGGAAAATTCTATATCATCAAAACCAATAATAGAGATATCTTCAGGAACTTTGATACCAAAACTCGAAAACATTCTATTTGCTGCTATTGCCTCAGCATCGTTGCAGCAAAACAGGGCATCTGGAAGTTTAGAAATTTCATTAAACATTTCAAATACCGAGGGGTCTTCTTCCAGGGCCAGCGCTTCAATGCTGATTTTCGTATATAAGTAGTCTCTATTTATCTCCATATTATAATCCTCTAAAGCCTTTTTAAAGCCTAAATATCTGTCTTTGAAAGAAGTAGAACAATAAATATCTCCTAAAAATCCTATTTTTTTATGGCCTTTCTTAATAAGATATTCAGTAGCTCTATAACCTCCACTATAATTATCTGTAAGTATATAATCTATTCCAACATTATACAAGTAATGATCAACCATAACTATGGGTAAATGTAAATCTAGTAAGGGTTTTAGTGCATCATAGGAGATGTGTCCTAGAGTTATAATTCCTGAAATCATCCCCTCCTTAATGGATAAGGGAATTCGAACTTCCTTTTCATTTTGCATGTAATAATGGATGATAAGGTTTACCCCTTCCTTCTTACCTTCGTCCTCCATTCCAAATTGGACATAATTGAAGAAACCAAAAGATTTTCTTATGCTTTTAGATAATATTAGACATATATTTTTAGTTACTACATTTGCTTTTTTATATTGGTAACCTAATTGATCTGCTGTTAAAATTATTTTTTGTCTGGTCTCACTACTAATACCTGGCATTCCTCGAAGAGCTAAAGAAACAGTATTTTTTGAAATACCAAGTTCATCAGCTATTAGCTTCATACTTACCTTTTTATCCATTAAGAACCTCCTATCTAATACTCAAACTATAATAGCATTATAGTTAAACATATAATAGTATTATAGCATAACAAAAATACTATTGTAATATTACGATAGTTTTATTTCGGTAATGTGACATATCCTTTACAAGGTATAATCTAAGTAATATAATATAGGTAGATAATAATATAAAATATATTACACGTAATATTACAAAAGGAGCGATATTTTGGATATTAATTATATTGAAAAACTTAAAGAAGATGCTACAACAGAACTTAAAGATAATATTTTAGCCTTTTGGATGAACAATACTTTAGACTTGGAAAATGGTGGGATATACGGCAAATTAACTAATTCTAACAAAATCGATAAAAAGGCACCTAAAGGATGTATTTTAAATTCAAGAGTGCTTTGGACATTTTCAAATGCATATAGAACCTTCAAGGATGAAAAGTATCTAAAGGTAGCAAAGATAACTTATGACTATTTAATCAAATATTTTTATGATGAGGAGTTTAAGGGCTTATATTGGATGGTTGATTATAAGGGAAATCCAATAGATGTAAAGAAACAAATGTATAATTTATCCTTTGGAATTTATGGATTAACTGAATATTATAGAGCTACGGGAGTGAAGGAAGCTTTAGATAAAGCTATTGAAATATATCAGGTAATAGAAAAATATAGTTATGACGAGAAAAACAAAGGTTATATTGAAGCGCTAGAAAGGGATTGGAGCAAGATTTCAGATTCCAGATTGAGTTATAAAGAACCGAATTGTAGTAAAACAATGAATACTCACTTACATATATTAGAATCATACACTAATTTGTACAGAGTCTGGAAGGATGATAGCTTTAAATTAAAATTTAAAGAGCTAATTGAAGTTATTATGGATCATATTATAGATCATAATACCTATCAATTTAAACTATTTTTTAATGATGATTGGAATTCTCTAGAAGATGTGATATCTTTTGGCCATGATATAGAAGGAAGCTGGCTTTTATATGAAGCAGCCTTGATACTAGGAGATAGCGAAGTTATAGAAAAAGCAAAAATCTTTTCAATAAAAATGGCTGAAAAAGTTTATGCAGATGGAATTGATAGAGAAAAAGGTGGATTATATAATGAAATTAAAGATGGTAAGCTAGATAGTCATAAAGCTTGGTGGCCTCAAGCAGAAACTTTGGTAGGTTTTATCAATGCCTTTGAACTCACAGGAGATGAAAAATTCTTAAAGGAAACTTATAAAATGTGGGATTATATTCAAAGAGTATTCGTAAATAAAGAATTTGGTGAATGGTATAGTGTTGTAAGCTTAGAGGGTAAGGTTATTGAGGAGGTTCCTAAGGTAGAACCTTGGAAATGTCCTTATCATAATGGAAGATGCTGTTTTGAAATTATTGAAAGACTAAATAAGATAAAATAATATTACTAAAAATCAGGAGGCAACATATGGAAGAACAATGCTTTGAATCAAAGAAAAATGGTCTAATTGAAAGCTACGAAAAGCTTGTAAACAGAAAGAATACTATACTAGAAAGTGAAAATGGATTATACAATAGGTATGAATATCCTATACTCACAAATAAACATGCTCCAGTATTTTGGAAGTATGATTTAAATTATGAAACCAATCCATACTTACTTGAGAGACTTGGGGTTAATTGTGTTTTAAACCCAGGAGCAATATATTTAAATGGAAAGTATTATTTGGTTGCAAGAGTGGAAGGCAGTGATCGAAAATCTTTCTTTGCAGTTGCTGAAAGTACTAATGGCATCGATGAATTCAGATTTTGGGATTACCCTATGGTTATGCCTGAAACTGAAAACCCAGATGTTAATGTTTATGATATGAGAGTAGTTTTACATGAGGATGGGTTTATATATGGACTTTTCTGCACGGAAAGAAAGGATCCAGATGCACCAAGTGGAGATACTTCTAGCGCCGTAGCTGCTTGTGGTATCGCAAGAACTAAGGACTTAAAGACATGGGAAAGGCTTGATGATCTTAAGACTGTATCCTCTCAACAAAGAAATGTTGTACTTCATCCAGAATTTGTAGAAGGGAAATATGCCTTTTATACCCGCCCTCAGGATGGATTTATTGATACTGGAAAAGGGGGGGGTATTGCTTGGGGATTATCTGATAATATGGAACATTCAAGCATTGAAACTGAAACAATAGTTGATTCTAAGGAATACCATACTATAAAGGAAGTTAAAAATGGCCAGGGACCTGCTCCTATAAAGACAGAAAAAGGATGGTTACATATCGCCCATGGAGTAAGAAATACTGCAGCAGGATTAAGATATGTACTATATGCTTTTTTATCAGATTTAAAAGAGCCAAATAAAGTAACTCACAGACCTGGTGGGTTTCTACTTGCGCCAGAAGGAGAAGAAAGAATAGGAGACGTGTCTAATGTTGTATTTTGTAATGGAGCAGTTGTAAATGAAAAACAGGAAATATTCATTTATTATGCTTCCTCTGATACAAGAGTTCATGTTGCTACAACTACAGTAGATAAAATGCTTGATTATTGTATCAATACTCCGGAAGATCCGTTGAGATCCTTTGGTTGCGTAGCAATAAGGAATGATCTTATAAAAAAGAATTTGAATTTAAAATAGAATGTAAAAAAGGGACATATCAGCATGCTGATATGTCCCTTTAAAATTAACCTTTTACTGAACCATCTGATAAACCAGCAATAATAAATTTTTGTGCAAAGATATATAGTATTAAGGTTGGTACCAGCACAGCAAATATTCCTGCCGCCATAACATTCCATTGGGAGTTTTGATCCGCTGAGAAAGCTATTATTGCTGTTGTAACTGTTCTCAGGGAGGACTTTGGCATATATAGCACCGGAGTGATCATATCATTGTAGATGTTTAATCCCTTTAATATAGCCATAGTTACAATTGCAGGACGCATTTGAGGCAATATAATTGATGTATAAATTTTGAAATAGGAAGCACCATCAACCATTGCACTTTCATCCAGCTCATAAGGTATTTTTGAAATGAACTGCAAGAAAATATAGATCTGAATTATATCTGCTCCAATATATAGAAGTATTGGACCCGCTAGGGTGTTATATAAATGTAGACCTTTAATTACTGAAAATGTAGCAACCTGAGTAGTTACTGAAGGTATAACAGTGGACAGTAAAAAGGCTGTTATTATAGTTTTCTTAAACCTAAATTCGAATCTTCCTATAGCATAAGAAACCATTGTTCCAAGAATTATTGATAAGGTTACTGATACTACCACTAAAAACATAGTATTTTGAAAACCAAGTAATAGTTTACCCTTAACTATTACATTTACAAAATTATCTAAATATAAAAAGCTCTTAGGTAATTGGAAATTACCACTAAACATATACTCCTTATTACTTTTGAAGGCAATAATAAATATTATATATATAGGAGTAAAAACTATTAAAACACCAAGTATTAGAAGCACATAATTAAAAGCTCTTAAAAAGGGATTATTTACTCCCATAACATCTTGTGAAAAATTCCTCTTTTTTATCTTTTTCATATCAATCCTCCCTCCCACGCAAAGCGAAACGTTGAATAACTAAAACAAGAATAATTATAATCATCAACAACACACCCATGGAAGATGCTTTCCCGAAATTACTAAATTGGAAAGCAGTATAGTAGGTAGAAGTTACAAAGGTATCGGTTCTACCTGCTGGTCCACCTTTTGTTAGAACAAAAGGTTCAAAGAAGGCTTGAAGTCCACCGTTAACAGCTAAGAATAAATTAAGCTGAATTATAATTTTTAAATTAGGTACGATAATGTATCTAACTTTATGCCAAAAATTAGCTCCATCTAATTCTGCTGCTTCGAAGAAATCTGTGGATACGGACTGAAGAGCTCCAATAAAGATTACCATGGCACCACCAGTGTATCTCCACATGCCAATCATACCCAAAGAGATATTAGTGGAATAATTCTCACTTAAAAACCTAATTGCAAACTTGCCGTGAGTCAAATAGCGTAGTACTATATTGATTGGACCATTAGTATAATCATAGAAAAAACTGAACATAAAGGCTATAGCCACACCATTTAATATATAAGGCATGAATAAGGAAGCTCTAAAGAAATTCTTACCCTTTATTTTACTATTAACAATAATAGCTAGATATAAGCCTAAAAAGGTTTGTATAATAGCTACACCTATATACGCTAGGTTATTTTGAAAGGTCAACCATAGCTTTGGAGTTGTGAGTGCCTCAATATAATTTTTAAAGCCTATATAATGAAGACTGCCACCCAATCCATCCCAATCAGTAAAACTAAATTGAATTAATCTCAGAGCTGGGAAGTATGAAAATGTAGCTAATAAAATTAATGGAATAAATAAGAAGATAACGATTATCATTGTTTTTTGCTTTTTATAGCTCATTACTCTCAAATTAACACCTCCTATTCTAGAAAACTGTTTTTATATGAGAACAAGTTACTGTTATCAGTAACTTGTTCTCATATTGTATTTATTTAAATAAATTTATTTTCTAACCTTTTCTAGCTGTTGCCCACAAATCGTTATATTTCTTAACAACAGTAGTTGGATCCTTAGCTGTTAAATATTCTTGAACTATAGCTGCAGTGTCAATCTGAGCTTTATTAATTAAATTAGTATAAGCATCAGCTTGAGCAATACCTTCTACAATTTTAACACCAGAATCTTTAACTGTCTTCGCAATTGCAGGTAGAGTAGTTAAATTCTTGTTTCCAGGAACCATATCTGTAGCTATAGATATTCTTCCTTCTGAGTATAAATATTTGAAGAATGCTTTAGCAAGTGGTAGATTTTTTGAATGAGCTGCAACTCCATACATAGTGTCTGCACCTAATGTATAAATTGTAGCACCTGGGAAGGTAAACCATCCGATATCAGCTGCGTTAGCTCCATTTTGGATTATCTGAGGGTTAACCCAGCTTCCAAGGAAGGTCATAGCAACTTTGCCTTGAGCCATATCTTTTTTAAATCCATCCCAGTTTGTTGACATTAAATCAGGTTCTAAGTATCCTTTATCTTTCATGGTCTTTAAGAACTCCATACCTTTAAGTCCGTCACCCTCCAAAAATTTATCTGAATCAGCTAGTTTATTTTTGTAAGCAACGTCTCCATTTATAAGGGTGCCAAATCCTGGGTCATAACCAGATAAAGGCCATTTATCTTTAAAATTACTAGCAAAAGGAACTACCCCTTTAGCTTTAATTTTAGCACAGGCAGCCATAAATTCGTCCATTGTAGTTGGAACTTTATCTATTCCAGCTGCTTTAAATACTGCAACATTGTAAGTAATACCACCACCATAAGTAACACCATCAGTTAAAGCATAAAGCTTTCCATCAGGACCCTGCCCATTAACCACATAGTAAAAATTATCTTTATTGAAGCCTAAGCTATCTATAGGAGCAAAGTATTTAGAAAAGTCTGACTGTTTAACAGTTGTAAGTACTTGACAAATATCTGGCATCTCATCAGCTGCCATTCTTGTTTTTATAGTACTATCTGGATCCTTTACGCCTTCGATCTCAATAGTTGTCCCAGGATTTGCGTCTGTGAACTCTTTAGCTATTGCTTTTAAAGTAGTGTCAGCCATGTCTGTTCTGTGAGTTTCAAAAACTATCTTTCCAGATAATTTAGCTGAAGCAGAAGATGTAGGTGCTTTTGTTCCACAACCAGAAAATAAAGTTAAAGTCATAGCAACTGTAACTAAGATTGATGCGGCTTTTTTCATTTAAAATCCTCCTCTAATATATATACATTTACTTATTAATATCTATAGATGCATCTATAATCTAATAATAATGCTAATCTAAAGGTTTTCATATGTCCGTTATTTGGATTTATTAGCTTTATTTCAGATGTAATGGTTATCTATTTTATAACCTTACGGTATTCGCTAGGGGAAAGCCCAACAATTTTTTTAAATATCCTATTGAAAGAAGTTGGTTCTTCATAGCCAACCATGTGCCCTACCTCATAGGCTTTAATATTTGAATTTTTTAAAAGTTTCTTAGCTTCTTCAATTCTTGTCTCAATAATATAATCACTGAAATTTTTTCCTGTTTCTATTTTGAAAAGCTCGCTTAAATAAGTATAGTTCATATAAACATGTTCCGCTGCAGATTTAAGGCTTATTTCCTCTTTGAAATGATCTTTTATATATTCCTTAACCATCTGTATGGTTTTTTTACTTCTATGCGAGCGAAGATAATTGATTTTTTTACATATACTTATGAAGGATTTTCTAGTGTATTCCTTCAGTTCAGACAAAGTATTTATTTCATCTATAAAATACTTGAAATCAAAATCATAATCTAACTCATTTATTTGCTCTGCTGCATCTTTAAATTCTTGAGAAAGCAAATTTAATTTTATATATATACTCTTAATTGTTTCTCTGTATAAACTATGAGATATTTTTTCTTTGGAGAGTTTATTAAATATATCCTCAATTACCCTTAATATCTTTTCTATTTCCGTTAACTCTATATAATTAAAGAGGGAACTTATTTGAGAATCAAAATCTAATTTTACAGAGTCATCAAAGCTGATATAGGCTTTATCGTATTTTACTAATATATTTTTGCTCTTAAAAAACCGTTGTTCTTCTGCAATTAATGCTTCCTCATAGGCTCTATTTGTTTCTTCTAAATTTTTATAATTCTCACTTATCCCTATTGTTACTGTAAATTCATTCGTAGTTGCTATGATATTATTTACTTCCTCTAAAAAGGAAAATACTGATTTATTGAAATAATTAGTATCTCCTTTATTAGAAATAAACAATAAAATAATTTCTAAATCCTTATAAACTAAAAAATATTCTTTTATTACACTCCTATCTAAAGTTAACTTTCTAATGCATCCTTCAATAACAGAATTCAAGTTGAAATTTAGCAGAGGACTATTTTCCTTAATAAGCTTATAATAATCATCAATACATATAACGGATAAAAGAAAATCACAATTATTATCTATATTTAGCTCTTCTTTTATTCTTGGAAAATAGGTTGCATTTGAACCATTTATTAAAGCCAAAAGATACTTTTCCTTTAAGGCACTTATTCCACTACTAACTCTGTGTTCCAAAGATTTATATTTTTCAATACTTTCCAGTTCTTCTGTAATATCAGTTCTTAGTTTGTTTATAAGATTAATAAGTACCTCATTTTCTACAGGCTTTAGAAGATAATCAGAAGCTCCATTTCTAAGAGTCTCTCGAACATATCTATATTCTTCAAAACCACTTAAAATAATTATTTTAATAGTGGACTTCATAGCTTTTAATGCTTTTACAAGTTCTACTCCATTCATTCCAGGCATTTTTATATCAGCAATTAAAATGTCTACAGGTGTAGAATTTATTATATCCAAGGCTACTATACCATTATATGCTTCTCCAACAATACAGGAATCGGGAATACTTCTCTCAATAATAGCTTTCAGACCGCCTCTAATTATCTTATCATCATCCGCAATAAGAATTTTTAACATGAAAGACCTCCTAATACTCTTTATAAAGGTATTTACAAATAATAAATTTAAAAGTAACATTATTATACGGTACATTTATTTTATAAAAATATAACCAAGGTGGTTAATATGAACAATAAAAGAAGAAGATTATATTTAAAATTTAAAAGATCATTAAGATATAAGGATCAGCCCTTACTGGTTCAGGTTACTTTTATTTTTGTGTTGATTTTTATAATTATGATAATGCTTTCTTTCATTAACTTTGTTAATTATAGCAATGATAAAGCAAAAGCTACACTTGAAGTAATAGATTCTATGAATGGTCAAATATTAGACAAAGTAGATGGCCATTTAGAAAATCTTTCTAACATAACAAAGCTTCCCTTAATATATGAAAATAATACTAATACCTTTGTAAACAATCTAGAAATGTCTACAGAAAGTAATTTTGGAACTCTGGATTTTATGAGCCAGCTAAATAAGCTCTTTAATGATGCTTTTAATTATAATTCATATATACAATCTGTTTTTATTTTTAACATGGAAGGAGTCTTTCAACGTACCGCTAGAGCGGTTGCTATGTATCCAGGCTACAATCCTAAGGAGGATGACTGGTTTAAAAAGGTAACCCAAAAAAATGGTGGTCCTCTTATAATGAGTACCTTTCAACTGCCCTATATGGCAGACATAAAAGGAAATAATGTTTATGTATTTTCAGTATCCAGAGCTATCGTAGATGTTAATAATTCCAAGGTGGCTGGAGTTATATTAATCAATAGCAATTTAAATTTTTTATCTAAACTATTTAAAAAGATGTTATTTATTCCTGATCAAAGGATAGCAATAATAGATGAAAATAATAATGTAGTTTATGATACAAAAACCAATGATATAGGAAAAAAGTTTGACAAAAATCTTCTTAAATTAACGAATAATGGAAAATTAAAGGACAAAGTTATTAGAATAAACAACAGCAAATTTTTGGTCAGTTGTCAACTCTCTAATTATTCTAATTGGAAAATAATAAATATAATACCAGAAAATCAATTAAATAAATCAATATATGAACTTAGAGATACAACTATACTCATCACCTTTTTACTTATCCTCTTAGCTATGACCCTAGTTTTATTATTTATAAGACAAATAATAGAGCCAATAAAAAAGCTGGTATTAATGATGAAGCTAATAGAAAGAGGTGATTTTGAAGTAAAAATAAAATTGAAAAATCATAATGAAATAGGTGAACTTGCAAAATCCTTCAACAATATGGTTCGTAAAGTAAATAAGTTAGTAAAAGAGGTTTATATAGATAAAATAACCCAGAAGGAATTGGAAATCCAGATGTTACAGAACCAAATTAATCCGCATTTTTTATATAATACCTTAGAATCTATTCATATGATGGCTGAAATTAATGAGGATGAGGAAACCTCATCTATGGTTCGTGCGCTAGGAAGAATTCTAAGGTATGGTATAAGTGGGGAGCACGATCATGTCACCATAAAGCAAGAATTAGATCATTTAAATGATTATATAATGCTTCAAAAAATCAGGTTTAGTAATATCTTTGACATTCAAACTGATATTGATGATACAATTTATCAAAACACAATGATAAAACTTATACTTCAGCCTGTGGTTGAGAATTCTATCTATCACGGTCTTGAAAATAAGCTCTCAGATGGCCTAATTGAAATCAGTGGTCATAAAGAAAATGATGATATTATCTTCAAGATAACTGATAACGGAGTAGGTATGAGTGAAAAAGCAGTAAATAAAATGAATGATTACATAAATGCTTTGGATAGTTCCTCAAAAAGTATAGGTTTAAAAAATGTAAACAGAAGATTGAAATTATATTACGGTAATAATTACGGTGTGAAGGTTTACAGTGAACTGAATGTTGGAACAACCGTTATTATTATTATTCCGATAAATACAAATCAAATTAATATTAATTCTAATGATACTATAAATAAAATTTAGTATCAAGTAATATTACTTGATAGAATTATAACATTAAAATATAAGAATGTATTGTTAAAACAGTTTGCTAAAGCACAATTTGCATATTATTGTTTTACCTTTATTCCCAGTTATGTAGTCATTTTTAGTAACTTTAATCTTGCATATACTACAGCATAATGCCGAAGATTTAGAGGTGTTGTTTTCTGAAGATATTTTTAATTCGTCCTTTTTCTTCATATAAGAGCTTTCAGACTGAGATAATCTGTTGCTAGGAGGATTATAATTTATAGGCATATTTTCAACACTTTTCTTTGTTAGTTTATAGCTAAGATCATATTTGCTTTCACAGTAAAGCTCTAATTCAAATCTTGGATTCTCCTTATCATAATACTCATCTAGTACGATCCTTTTTATTTGAGCATCATTTACTATGAGTCCACTTTTTTCTATGCCATCAAAAATACTTTTAGTTATGTTGTTTGTGTCTGGATGTCTTTTTACACTTTTATAATATACTTTTAGAATAGCGATTAAGGATTCACTTATAACTACACCAGGATTTTGTACTCTCGCTTCATAGGCAATTTGCTCTTCGTATACTGCATATCTATCATGATATTTTCCAGAGCTCATTGGTAAAATAGCTCGTCCATTAAGATTAAATAGCTTGAAATTTGATTTGGAAATAGGAGACCCTTTAATTACTACCTTTGCATAACCATCCATATGTATACTCCTTACAATAAATATATTTTATTATAACATTTTTTTATCTTAATAAAAATATAAAAAGACTCATATAATCTTACATAACCTATTATTGAAAAGGAGTATAATATGTTAGATTTTAAAGAGTTAATTGAAGAGGATAGAAAGAAAAATGTAAAAGACACTTTTCAAGGTACTTTATTAGATTATCTTAATTTGTTAAAAGAAGATCCTTCCATCCCTTCCTTAGCCCATAAAAGAATATATGATATTATTTATAAAGAAGGCCTTGAAGTTTTAAATCCAGAGGATAATCCTAGAATTAGAAAAATATATGGTAATGAAATAGTAAAAAATTATAATTTTTTTAATGACTTTTATGGAATTAACAAGGTGTTATCAAAGGTTGTTAATTACTTTTATTCTTCATCTATGAAGGGAGAGGAAACCAGGCAGGTTCTATATCTGGTAGGTCCTGTGGGAGCTGGCAAATCCTCCATAGTTGATTCATTAAAAAGAGCTTTAGAAAAAAGCTCATCCATATATGCTATAAAAGATTGTCCAATTAGAGAAGAACCGCTTCACCTTATACCAAAACATTTAAGAAGCAAATTAGAGAAAATATTTAGCATTGAGATAGAAGGGGATTTATGTCCTATTTGTAAATATAATCTTCAAAATAAATATAAGGGTGAGTTTGAAAAAGTTCCTATTGTGAAATCGGAATTTTCTATAAGATCAAGAAAAGGAATTGGTATAGTTCCCCCTATAGATCCTAATAATCAAGACACCACCATATTAAATGGATCCATAAATATATCAAAGATGGATATATATTCTGAGGATGATCCTAGAATATATTCTTTAAATGGTGCTTTTAATGTAGGAAACAGAGGCATAGTAGAATTTATTGAAGTTTTTAAAAATGATGTTGAGTATTTACATACGATAATAACAGCAACTCAGGAAAAATCTATACCCTCGCCAGGAAAGGGTTCAATGATCTATTTTGATGGAGTTATAATAGCTCATTCTAATGAGGCTGAATGGAATAAATTTAAGTCAGACCATACCAATGAAGCTATTTTGGATAGAATTGTAAAAATAGAAGTTCCTTACTGTTTAGAGCTAAATGAAGAAGTTAAGATATATAAGAAAATATTAGGTAAAAGTAGTTTTCATGCTCATATTGCACCCCATACCTTAGAAATTGCTGCTATGTTTGCCATACTAACAAGACTTTCTCCTTCAAACAAGGTGGATCCTATGTCTAAGCTTAAAATATATAATGGAGAAGAGATAGTTGAAAAAGGCACAACAAAAAAGGTAGATTTAGCAGAGCTTAAGGAAGAATGCGAAATTAAAGAGGGGATGAAAGGGGCTTCAACAAGGTTTATTATAAAATCCATTGACAATGCCTTAGCTAACTCTGAATATGATTGCATCAATCCTATAAGCATTTTAGATAGCCTTCATGCATCAGTAAAAGATCATGATATTAATGAAGAGGAAAAAAAGAGATATTTAGAGCTTATTTCCGATACCTTAAGGAAAGAATATAACAAAATATTAGAAAAGGAAGTTACAAAGGCATTTATAAGCAGCTTTTCTTCACAAGCAGAAAGCTTATTTAACAACTATTTAGATCATGCAGAAGCCTTTATTAACAGGTCTAAATTAAAGGATAAGTCAACAGGAGAGGAATTAGAACCAGACGAGGAATTTATGAGATCCATAGAGGAACAAATTGGAATTTTTGAAAATGCCTCTAAAGGCTTTAGAATGGATGTTACCTCTTATATGTTTTATTTAATTAGAAATGGAGGCAAGATTAAGTATACTTCCTATGAACCCTTAAGAGAGGCGGTTGAAAAGAAAATAACAGCTTCTGTAAAAGATTTGTCCAGAATAATTACAAAATCTAGGGTTAGAGATAAAGAGCAGGAAGAAAAATATAATACTATGCTTGAAGAGATGATAGAACTTGGATATTGTCCTCATTGCTGTAATGTGATTTTAAAATATGCTGCTAATAATCTTTGGAAGGATTGATTATGGCTATATTCAGAGAATTAAATCCTATAATTCATGAAAGAGCCATTGAGGATATAAATAGGCATAAAAAATTAGTAGAAAAGGCTATTAAAGCAAATCTACCAGAGCTGCTTTCAGAAGAAAGCATTATAGTTAAGGAAAAAAGCAAAAAAATCAAAGTTCCGATAAAGGGCTTAAAGGAGTATAGCTTTATTTATGGCAACAATATAAGTCAGATAGGAATAGGTTCTGGCTCTGAAAAAAAGGGAGAAAGAATAAGTGGTGCTGGTAATATATTAGAGGATGATATGTACGAAACTGAAGTTACCATAGAGGATATTATGAACTATTTTTTTGATGATATGAGCTTCCCTAATATAAGTAAAAAAAATGGTGCAAAGGTTGCCTATGGAAATACTATTAGGATAAAGGGTTATAAAAAGTATGGAATAAGGCCTAGATTATCTAAAAAAAAGACTGCCATAGAAAGGCTTAAAAGAAGAAAATCAAGTGAAAGAAGGAAAGTCTTTTTAGAGGAGAAGAAAGAAGCGGAGAGGTTTCCCTTTAATACAGAAGACTTAAGGTACCATAAAATAAAATATATAAGGAAAAAGCAATATAATGCAGTAGTATTTTGTATTATGGACACCTCTGGGTCTATGGATACAACTAAAAAATATTTAGCTAGGTCATTTTTTTTCTTCCTTTATCAATTTATAAAGATGAAATATGAAGGAGCAGAAATTGTATTTATTTCCCATACTACTGAGGCGAGAGAAGTTAATGAAGAAGAGTTTTTTCATAAAGTGGAGGCGGGGGGAACCTATATTTCCAGTGGTATAAAAAAGGCCCTTGAAATAATAGAAGAAAGATATAATCCACTGTTTTGGAATATATATTCCTTCCATGTAACAGATGGAGATAATTGGATGGAGGATAATGAAAATACTATAAGTTATGCTAGAAAATTAAGTGATGTATGTAACCTTTTTGGTTATGCAGAAATCATGCCAGCAGCTTATTATAGTACTATTAAAAAGAGACTAGAAACAGAAATAAATAATACTAGGTTTTTATCAGTAACTATAAAGGGAAAGGATGACTTATGGTCTCAGCTTAAAGAATTATTAAGCAATGAAATAAAGGAAGTATAAATTGGATTATAGTGTTAAGGATTTAGAAAGCTATTGTAAAAAAATAGAAGAAGTGGGGAAGAAATTTGAATTAAGCTTTTATCCTCAGGAGTTTGAAGCTATAGATTATAATGATATGATGGCCTATCAGGTATATATAGGGATGCCCTCCATGTATCCCCATTGGAGTTTTGGAAAAGCTTACGAAAGAATAAAGGCTTTATACAATTTGAATTTAACAGGACTTCCTTACGAAATGGTCATAAACTCTGATCCTACAATTGCTTATTTATTAAAGGATAACACTCTACTACTACAAATATTAACTATGGCCCATGTATATGGTCACAATGATTTCTTTAAAAATAACAGATTATTTAGTGTTGGAACAAAACCAATATATACAATAGAAATGTTTAAAAGACATGGGGATATTATAAGAGAGTATGTTGATTCACCTGGAATTGGTTATGAAAAGGTTGAAAAAATATTAGATGCAGCTCATTCGATTAAGCTTCAAAGAGAAAGGACTGTTGGGGTAAAGACACTAGAACCAGAGATTGGGAAACCCTGTGAGGATATACTATCCTTTGTTAATAAATTTGGAGAGTTAGAAACCTGGCAGAAAAATATTATTTCCATAGTAAGAGAAGAGACGGCTTACTTTATACCGCAAATTGAAACAAAGATTATAAATGAGGGTTGGGCATCCCTTTGGCATTACAAAATCCTAAAAAAGTTGGATTTGCCAGATCCTCTATATATAGAATTTATAAAAAGACATAACCAGGTGGTAGCTAAAGGCAATAAAGGAAGTATAAATCCATATAATTTAGGCTTTAATATGTTCTTGGATATTGAAAAACGCTATGGAACTGAAAAAATATTTGAAGCTAGACTCTTAGAAAGAGATGAGTCTTTTATAAGAAAATATATTACTTTAGAATTGGCTCAGGAACTAGGGATCTTTCAATACAAAGAGAAAAATAGTGATATTCTTGTGGAAGCTGTAGCGGATGAAGATAATTTCGAGAAAATTAAAGCTACCTTATTAAGTACATGTGGAATGAATAGCGTCCCAATAATAAAGGTTGTAGATGTGTTAAAAAAAGATAAAACAATGTATTTAGAGCACTCTTATGATGGAAGAGAGCTTAATGCAAATTATGCAGAGCAGACTTTAAAAAATATTGTAAACCTTTGGGGGCATAGTGCAGAGCTTAAGACAATAATAAATGAAAAAGAATTAATAATAAATTGTGATGAGAATGGTAGGGTTAAATATTGTTGAAGAAGGATTTTTAAAGTATAATTAAAGCAGCAAAAGAGTAAAGAGGTAGAAACATGAATGAAAATGATTTTAAAAAAGATATTAAAGTATTAGCTATAGAAAGTAGCTGCGACGAGACTGCTAGTGCTGTTGTTGTGAATGGTAGGAAGGTACTATCAAATATTATAGCTTCCCAAATAGAAATTCATGAAAAATACGGGGGAGTAGTTCCAGAGGTTGCATCTAGAAAGCATGTTGAGGTAATAAGTGTAGTTGTAGCCGAAAGTTTAGAGCAGGCGGGTGTTAAGCTTTCAGATATAGATGCTGTTGCGGTAACCTACGGACCAGGACTTGTTGGAGCTCTGCTTGTGGGACTGCAATTTGCAAAAGCCTTAGCTTATTCAATAAATAAACCCTTGATAGGTGTAAATCATATAGAAGGTCATATCTGCGCAAATTTTATAGAGCATGAAGATTTAGAGCCACCTTTTGTATGTCTTGTGGTATCAGGTGGACATAGCAATATTGTATATATGGAGGATTTTGGGAAGTTTCATATATTAGGACAGACCAGAGATGATGCAGCCGGGGAGGCTTTTGATAAGGTAGCAAGGGCAATTGGGTTAGGTTATCCTGGAGGACCCAAAATTGATAGGATATCAAAATCCGGAAATGAAAATGCAATAAAATTTCCAAGGGCTAATTTCCATGAGGAATCTTTAGATTTTTCCTTTAGTGGATTGAAATCATCTGTATTAAATTATATAAATAAGGAAAAAATGCTGGGACACGAACTTATAACTCCTGATATAGCAGCCTCCTTTCAAAAAGCCTTGGTAGATGTTTTAGTAGATAATTCTTTTAAGGCATGTGAGATTAAGGACGTTAAAAGACTTGTGGTTGCTGGAGGAGTGGCCTCAAACTCATATTTAAGGCAGAAGCTTATGGAAAGGGGTAAAAGCAACGGTATAGAAGTATTATATCCAAGTCCAATCCTTTGTACGGATAATGCAGTAATGATTGGTAGTGCAGGTTACTTTGAATTTATAAAAGGTAATATTGCAACCTTAAATTTAAATGCTAAACCTAATTTAAAATTGGGAGAAAGATAGGATCAAGGAGGAAGGCGGAATGAGGAATAACCGTTAGTTCAGGAGAAATACTATTGTCAATTTCAGGGATATACCTGCCTAGCAAACAAGAATTATCTAAAGACGATTTCCATTTCCGAAAGTAGCAGACATTATCATAACATCAGATGCAGGTGTGTCCCTGTTCAGATTAGAACGGTAAATAAGAAATGAGGAATGAGGAAAGCACATTCTTTGAAGGCAATTTGCATCTTAGCAAGAAATTCCTTCTTGCTAATGGAGCATTCAGCTTCAGCAATATTTGCTCCAATACTCGCTCCACTTCTGAGTAATTGTTTTGATAGTACAAATTCTTTCTTATTTTCACAAATATATTTGTATAAGCTAGCAATGTTCTTTGCAAATTCAAAGCTCTTTTCTTTGGCAACATTTCCCCATGTTAATCCCTCCTATATTTTAATTCTTTCCTATACTATATAATGCTTATGTCCTTAAGCTTCTATGCCTTCACCCTTACGATGATGTGCATTCACCTTGAAACTATAAGCTTTTAGGTTTGGTACAAATTTTAATGTTCCCTATCTTTAATTTGGTATTAATTTACTTTATAATATTAATTATAAGAAATATAGATGAAAAAATATATAAGGAGTGTGAGTACATATGAAAACTTTAATAATTTATTCTACTAAACATGGTACAACTGAAAAAGCCGCCAATATTCTAAAGTCTAAACTAATTGGTGAGGTGCATACAGTAAATATTATGCAAGAACCAGTTACATCAATTGAGGACTACGATACCATAATTTTAGGTGGTTCTATCTATATAGGAAAAATCCAGAAAAAACTTTCAAGCTTTATAAACATCAACTTACCTCTTCTACTAGAAAAAAAAATAGGCTTGTTCATCTGTGCTGGTGAAGAAGATGAAGTCCTAAAGGAAAAAGAATTTGTACTAGCATTTCCACCTGCTCTTTTTGATCATGCTATAGGAAAAGAGGTTTTTGGATTTGAATTTGATATGAACAAATTGAGCTTCTTCGAAAAACTCATTATGGGTAAAGTAAAAGGTATAAAAACTAGCATCAATAAATTATCAGAAGAAAAAATCTATGCTTTTGCAGAAATTATGGTTAGAGATAATGGAGTTCATAAATAAATTATTAGATAGGTGGATAGTGGGTTACAAACCATAGGGGGGTAATCATGGGTTCTAAAATAAAGAATGCCATTAAATTAATTATTAAAAGTAATGTCTATAAACCAATGAAAATATTAGCTGTTATTTTTATCGTATTAGTTATAATTAGTACGATAGTATATAATAACAAAACGATATTTACAAGTGAATTATCTAAGGTAAATTCGTATCCTGATATAAACACAGGTAATTCCCAAATTTCGTATAGTACTTATGATAATTATGATAAAGCAGATAAAATTGTAGCGACAATTATAACAGGTACTGTTATAAAGGTATATCCAGTCGAATTAATAAAGGATGGTGAGATAACCAATTTTACAACAGGTGAGGTTACTCCCGTCAATAATCCCTATATAGTATCAGATATAAAAGTAGACAAGGTAATGAAGGGTAATTATAAAACTGGAGATATAATTAAAGTTAAACAAGCTGCTGGAAATACTGCATCAATCTTTTTTAAATTAGCTAATAAATATTTATTTTTTTTAGTAGATTATCATGATGCCACTTATTCATGGGCTAGTGAAGCACCAGTTTCTGTTATAAATCCATTTCAAGGGAGTATCCCTATAACAAAAGGTAAAGTTGAAAAGTTTGGTGACTTACAATTTATAAAAGCTGGTGTGTCAGAAAAGAAACTAATAACACAAGTGAAAAGAAAAATATTAAAACTTAAAATAAGTAATAAGAAATAAATAAGTAAGATTATTTATAAACAATAGGGGTGTAGTGATGTTTGAAAAAAGTAAGGCAAAGGATGCAGACAGGGGAAGTGTTTTACGACTTTATAATTCACTTAAAAATATGCCAGGATGTACTTGGGATGAATCATATCCAACAACGTTAAATATAGATGAAGATTTAAATTCTGAGACGTTATATTGTTTGAGAGACAGCAATGGGAAAATCATAGCTGTAGCATCTGCAATAGAGGAAGTAGAATGGGAAGAAGAGAACAGCAAATTTGGATGGACCAGAACTGAAGGGATTGCTTGTGGAGTCGCAAGAGTTGGAGTATGCAAAGAATTTCAAGGACAGGGTACTGGACGAAGTATGATGGAATATCTTATTTCAGAGCTGAAAAATAAAAAATATGAGGCTATACATATGTTAGTCAGTAAGACTAATTTACCTGCTTTATCATTGTACAGAAAATTGGGCTTTTGTAAATGTGGAGAAGTTAATTTATATGAAAAAGATTGGGATTGTTTTGAAATGCTTATTACCCAAGGCATATCTTGACAGGCAATTTTTTTTAATATATACTTTGAGTATCAAAATGTTTGAAGGTCAAAAAACATATAAAGGAGTAGGTTTTATGAAATTGGCACCTTTAGTTTTAGGTGATTTAGTAGCTAAAATTCCAATAATTCAAGGAGGTATGGGTGTTGGAGTGTCCCTATGCAATTTAGTTTCCGCAGTTGCAAATGAAGGAGGGATTGGAGTAATATCTGGAGTACAGATAGGTTTTAGAGAACCAGATTTTTTGACTAATACCCTTGAGGCCAATGAAAGAGCACTAGCAAAGGAAATAAGAAGGAGCAGGGAGTTAAGCCCAAAAGGTATTATAGGAGTTAACTTTCTTGTTGCTATGAACAATTATAAGGAATTAGTGGCTGTAGCAGTTAAGGAAAAAATAGACCTTATAATTTCAGGAGCAGGACTTCCAATGGAGTTGCCTAAGATGACCAAGGGCACTGAAACTAAAATTGCTCCTATTGTATCTTCTGGCAGAGCAGCAACAATAATAGCAAAGGTATGGGATAAAAGATATCAGGTAGCACCGGATATGGTTATAGTAGAAGGACCAAAGGCAGGAGGACACCTGGGATTTTCAAAAGAAGAGTTAAAGAAAAGTCCACTTCCAGATTTGAAGGATATTTTAGTGGATGTAATAAATGCGTTAAAACCTTTTTGCGAAAAATATAAAAAAAACATACCTGTAGTCGCTGCAGGAGGGATATATACTGGCAAGGATATTGCTGAATACATAAAACTTGGAGCAGCGGGTGTACAAATGGCTACAAGGTTTGTTACCACAGAAGAATGTGACGCAGATATAAATTTTAAAATGGCTTATATCAATGCAAAAGAGGAGGATATAACCATAATAAATAGTCCTGTTGGTATGCCTGGAAGAGCTATTTATAACGAGTTTGTTAAGAAGCTCGAAGTTAGTAATATTGCAATTAAAAGATGTTATGGTTGTATTAAAACCTGTCATCCTGGGACATCACCTTATTGCATATCCAAAGCTTTAATTGATGCTGTTATGGGTAATGTAAAAGAGGGATTAATTTTCACAGGAACCAATGCGTATATGTCGGACAAAATAGTTAAGGTTAAAGATTTAATGCAGGAGCTTGTAGCTCAAGCTGAAGCCTTGTAAATTATTGAAATGGTGATAAATGTGATAAATGGAAAAACTTCTATTAGTGTTGTTAATCAATTATTAGTAGATATATTTAATGATATATTGACAATAGAACAGACGGCCCTCCAATCGGGAGCTTTAAATGATATTTCTGTTACAGAGATTCATACAATCGAGGCTGTAGGAATGTATGTGCCAAGATCTATGTCTGGAATAGCCTATGATTTAAATATTACAGTAGGGACCTTGACCACCGCTATAAATAATCTTGTGAAAAAAGGTTATGTGGAAAGAAGCAGAATAGAAGAAGACAGAAGGGTTGTACTCATAAACCTAACTAGAAAAGGAAAGCTAGCTTATAGGGTCCATAGAAAATTTCACAGTGATATGGTAAAGGAAACCATTGAAGGGCTTGATCCAGAAGAAGAAAAAATATTAATAAAGGCCTTAGATAAGCTAAATCATTTTTTTAAAGATAAGTATAAACTTAAAAATGGTATAAAAAAGGAGTGAAGAGATGAGCAAAGCATATATAGCAGGAACAGGTATGGCTGTGCCTTCAAGAGCTATAACAAATGATGATTTATCAAAAATTGTAGATACCAGTGATGAATGGATAAGGACTAGAACAGGCATAAAAGAAAGAAGAATCTCCATGGGAGAAAATACTTCAGATCTTGCTTATGAAGCTTCCAAAATTGCATTAGAAGATGCAGGTATTTTAGGAAGCGACTTGGATATGATAATTGTTGCCACAATTACACCTGATTGCTATACTCCAAGCGTATCCTGCATGCTTCAAGAAAAATTAGGAGCGGTGGATGCCTCTTGTTTTGATATATCAGCTGCATGTTCAGGTTTCATCTATGGTTTAAGAGTTGCTAATCAATTTATAATGTCAAATGAATGTAAAAATATATTAGTTATTGGTGCAGAAGTTTTATCGAAATTTACAAATTGGAAGGATAGAAATACTTGTATCCTTTTTGGAGATGGTGCTGGAGCGGTTGTAGTTAAAAAAGGTGAAAAAGAAGGTATTTTATCAGTAATAACAGGCGCATCTGGAGAAAAGGGCAAATATTTAAATTGTCCCGCACTTCCACTTGAAAACCCCTTTTATAAACCGCCTACTGAAGTCTTAAGCTTGGTAAGTATGGATGGCAAAGAGGTATTTAAGTTTGCAACTGGTGTTATGGTGGAAGCTATAGAAAGACTTTTAAGGGAAAACAATTTAACAATAGAGGATATACGCTACATTGTTCCTCACCAGGCTAATTTAAGGATATTAAATTATGCTGCAAATAAATTAAAAATAGATGTAGATAGATTTTTTATTAATTTAGACATTTATGGCAATACCTCAGCCGCTAGTGTTCCTATGGCACTTCATGAACTAAATAATAAAGTTGAGCTTAAAGATGGAGATAAGCTTATTCTTGTCGGATTCGGTGGTGGGTTGACCTGGGGTGGAGCCTTAATTGTTTGGAGAGAATAATTGGAGGGCAATAAATGGTTTTTGAAAGGATTAGAGACATTATCTCAAATCTATTAAATAAAGATAAGGAAAGTATAACTTTGGAAGCTTCCTTTGATAGTCTTCAGGTGGATTCTTTAGAGCTTATTCAGATAATAATAGAAATCGAAGAGAGTTTTAATATTAGGATTGAAGATGAAGAAGGGTTGAATTCTGTTAAAGATGTCGTAGATTATGTGGAAAAAAAATATCTTGTTGATGAGGAGGGTAATAATGTTAGGATCTAAATTTTGTGATATTGTAGGTATAGAGTTTCCTATAATACAGGGTGCAATGGCATGGATATCAGAAAGCTCCTTAGCCTCAGCAGTATCAAATGCAGGAGGGCTAGGAATTATTGCAGCTGCAAATGCCCCAGTAGATTATATAAGAAATGAAATAAGAAAGACAAAGGAAAAAACTAATAAGCCTTTTGGAGTAAATATAATGCTTCTTTCAGATAATGCTGAAGAAGTTGCTCATATGGTATGTGAAGAGGGAGTTAAGGTAGTTACAACTGGTGCAGGAAGTCCAGGAAAATACATTGATATGTGGAAGTCTCACAATATTATTGTTATACCTGTAGTTGCCTCAGTGGCACTAGCAAAAAGGATGCAGAATTGTGGAGTTGATGCTGTAATAGCCGAAGGATGTGAGTCTGGTGGACATATAGGGGAACTAACCACAATGACTTTGGTACCACAGGTGATTGACGGAGTGAAACTTCCAGTTATAGCTGCAGGTGGAATAGGGGACGGACGGGGAGTTGCTGCAGCATTTATGCTTGGAGCTTGCGCTGTACAGGTTGGAACAAGATTTCTAGTTGCAAATGAATGTACGGTTCATGAAAATTATAAGAATAGAGTAATAAGAGCTAAGGATATGGATTCAGTTGTTACAGGAAGAGCTACAGGTCATCCTGTTAGAGTTTTAAGAAATAAGCTAACTAGGCAATTCCAACTTTTAGAGAAGGAATATTCAGATATGAGTAAGTTTGAAGAGCTTGGACGGGGATGTCTTCCTAGAGCTGCGGTTGAAGGCGATATAGATATGGGCTCAGTTATGGCAGGACAGATTGCTGGCCTAGTATGTAAACGTCAAAGCTCTAAAGAAATTATTGAAGAAATGTTTTTAGAAGCTAGGGATATTATACGAAAAATAAGGGAAGAAAGCATTTAATATGCTGGAGACAGGAGGGTTAGATGGGCAAAATAGCATTTGTTTTTTCTGGTCAAGGAGCGCAGTACACTAAAATGGGATATGAACTTTATGAGAGGATACCTGAATCAAAAGAAGTATTTGATTTAGCAGATAAAACCTTAGGCTTTTCAGTAAGCAAATTATGCTTTGAAGGTGAAGACGAATTAAATAAAACTGAAAATACTCAAATAGCTGTGTTGACAGTTAGTATGGCAGCTCTGGTGGCAATAGAAAAAGCAGGAATTAAAGGTTCAATATCTGCAGGTTTAAGTCTTGGGGAATATTCCTCCTTGATTTATAGTAAAGCTTTAGCAATTGAGGACGGATTTAGATTGGTAAGAGCTAGAGGGGAGATTATGTCCAAGGAAGTACCTCAGGGGGTAGGAGCGATGTCAGCTATACTGGGCTTATCAGAGGATAAGGTTTTGGAAAGCTGTACATATGGTTCTCAAGTAGGAATTGTTGAAGCAGCTAATTTTAATTGTCCTGGACAGGTGGTTATAGGTGGAGAGAAGGCAGCGGTTACTCTCGCAGGAGAAAAAGCTTTAGAGCTTGGAGCAAGGAAGGTAATAAGTCTCACCGTTAGTGGACCCTTTCATACCTCAATGCTTAAAGGAGCTGCGGATAAATTAGAACTGGAGCTTTTAAAGGTTAAATTTAGTACTCCAGTTACCCCTTACATAACTAATGTTACTGGAGATTATGTTACAGATGCTATCTGTATACCCTCCTTACTTAAAAGTCAGGTTATGACCGCTGTATTGTGGGAAAAAACCATTAGACGTATGGTAGAGGATGGAGTAGATACCTTTGTAGAGCTAGGACCAGGAAGAGTATTAAGTGGGTTCATAAAAAAGATTGATAGAAAGTTAATAACCTTAAATGTTGAAGATATAAAATCCCTTGAAAACACAATTGAAGTTTTAGGTGGTGAAAGTATATGTTAAAAGGTAAGGCTGCCATAGTAACCGGCGCAGGAAGAGGTATAGGAAGAGCTATAGCTATAAAGCTAGCAGAACTTGGAGCAAACGTAGTTATAAATTACAGAAATAGCTCTAAGGAAGCAGAGGAGCTTGTAAAGGTTCTTGAAGAAAAGGGAGTAAAAGCTATTGCAGTAAAGGCTGATATAAGTATTTTTTCAGAAGCACAAGACCTTGTTAAAAAGGCTTTAGAGGAGTTTGGACAAATAGATATATTAGTTAATAATGCTGGAATAACAAAGGATAATTTAATATTAAGGATGAAGGAAGAAGATTTTGATCAGGTTATAAATACAAACTTAAAGGGAACCTTTAATTGTATAAAGCATGTTGCACCTGTAATGTTAAAACGAAAAAAGGGCAGAATAGTTAATGTAGCTTCTGTAGTTGGAATTGTAGGTAATGCAGGCCAGTCTAACTATGCCGCAGCAAAAGCGGGAGTAATAGGAATTACAAAATCTATAGCTAAAGAGCTAGCATCTCGGGGAATAACAGTGAATGCAGTTGCTCCAGGCTATATTGAAACAGATATGACTTCTACCTTAAATGATAAGGTGAAGGACGCAATGCTTGGAAATATACCTTTAAGAAGGGCAGGAAAAGCTGAAGATGTAGCCAATCTTATAGCCTTTTTGGTTTCAGATGAGGCTTCATATATAACGGGTCAAGTAATAGCAGTAGATGGCGGAATGGTGATGTAAGGAGAAGGAGGAGTTTTTATGAGTAATAGAGTTGTTATAACAGGTATGGGAGCAATTACTCCTATAGGAAATGATGTAGAGAGCTTTTGGGATGGGATAAAAAACGGCAAATGTGGTATAGATAAAATTACCCTTTTTGATACAGAAAATTATAAGGCAAAGCTAGCAGCAGAGGTTAAAGATTTCGACCCCTCTCTTTATATGGACAAAAAAGAAACTAGAAGGATAGATAGATTTGGACAATTTGCGATGGCTGCCTCCAAACAGGCTGTGGCTGATGCTAAGCTTGACTTAACTACTATGGATTTAGAAAGGCTTGGAGTTGTTATTGGCTCTGGTATTGGAGGCCTTGGAACTATTGAAAATGAATGTAAAAAGTTATTTGAAAAAGGGCCTAACAGGGTTTCACCTATGTTAATACCAATGATTATAACAAATATGGCAGCGGGAAATGTTGCTATAGCTCTAGGAGCTAAGGGCGCATGTATTAATGTTGTTACAGCTTGTGCTACTGGCACAAACGCTATAGGTGATGCTTTTAGAATGCTACAATATGGCACTTTAGATGTTATAGTGGCTGGGGGTTGCGAAGGGTCAATTACTCCTCTTGGAGTAGCAGGCTTTATTTCTTTAACAGCTCTATCAACTAGTACGGATACTTTAAGAGCCTCCATACCCTTTGACAAAGAGCGAGGAGGGTTTATTATGGGGGAAGGTGCAGGAGTAGTTGTACTTGAAACCCTTGAATATGCACAAAATAGAGGAGCAAATATATTAGCTGAAATAGTAGGTTATGGATCTACCTGCGACGCTTATCATCAAACCTCACCTGCCCCAGGAGGAGAAGGTGGAGCTAGAGCTATGAAGCTTGCTCTTAAGGATGCAGGAATAAGCCCTGAGGAAGTATCCTACATAAATGCTCATGGGACCGGTACACTTTACAATGATAAATTTGAAACACAAGCAATAAAAACTGTATTTGGTGACTATGCTTATAAGGTCCCCGTTAGCTCGACAAAATCCATGACTGGTCATCTACTCGGAGCAGCAGGAGGAATAGAAGCAATTGTATGCGTAAAATCTACTATGGAAGATTATGTTCCTCAAACTTTAGGACTAAAAGTTATGGACCCAGATTGTGATTTAGATTATGTACCAAATGAGGGAAGAAATATAGAAGTTAATTATGCCATGTCTAATTCCCTAGGGTTTGGTGGCCATAATGCTACTATAGTTATTAAAAAATGGAAGAGAATCTAGGAGGCGCCTTGTGGATATAAAAGATATTAAAGAACTAATTGATTCAATAAGCAAATCCCCTCTCACCTATTTTGAGGTTGAACATGAAGGCATACATTTAACCATGAAAAAGGAAGCTATATACCATGCAGGGGAACCATTAACCTACAAGGAGGAGATAGTTCCAATAATAAGCATTGAAAAACCTATAGAGAAAGTACCAGATTATGGTACATTAATTTCTTCCCCTATAGTTGGAACAATTTATCTCTCAGCTTCCCCCACTCAACCTAACTTTGTTAATGTTGGGAGCATAATTAAAAAGGGTGAGGTACTTTGTATTATTGAGGCTATGAAGCTTATGAATGAAATTGAAGCAGAAATAAGTGGAACTATTATCGAGATTTTAGTGACGAATGAGCAAATGGTAGAGTTTGGTCAGCCAATATATAGAGTTGCACCTTTGGAGGAAAAATAATGCTTAATGTTAAGGAAATTATGGAGATAATACCCCATAGATACCCTTTTTTATTAATAGATAAAATCGAAACTCTGGAGCCAGGGGTAAGAGCGGTGGGTTATAAAAATGTAACCTTTAATGAGTATTTCTTTCAAGGTCATTTTCCTGCAGAACCAGTAATGCCTGGGGTCCTAATTATAGAAGCCTTAGCACAGGTTGGAGCAGTTTCTATGCTAAGCATTGAGGAATATAAAGGAAAGACCGGATATTTCACAGGAATTGATAAAGCAAAGTTTAGAAAAAAAGTTGTTCCTGGGGATACCTTAAGATTAGAGGTAGAAATAATAAAAAGAAGAGGACCTATAGGTATTGGAAAAGCAATAGCCTATGTAGGAGATAAAAAGGTTGCGGAAGCGGAACTATCCTTTGCTATAGGATAGGTTTATAATAAGGAGGGCTACAAGATGTTTAAAAAGATTTTAATAGCTAACAGAGGCGAGATTGCTGTAAGGGTTATTAGAGCCTGTAGAGAAATGGGGATAGAGAGCGTAGCTGTATATTCACAAATCGATGAGGAGGCCCTTCACACCCAGCTAGCAGATGAAGCAGTATGTATAGGACCAGCTAAAATAAAAGATAGCTATTTAAATATGCAAAATATAATAAGTGCAACAGTACTCACAGGGGCAGAAGCTATTCATCCTGGCTTTGGATTTTTGTCGGAAAATAGTAAGTTTGCTACCATGTGCAGCGAGTGCAATATTACTTTCATAGGCCCAGATGGTGATATGATCGAAAATATGGGCAATAAGTCAAAGGCCAAAGAGATAATGAAAAAAGCAGGTGTCCCCGTAGTACCAGGCTCAGATGGAAGTGTAGAGAACTCTGAGGTTGCTTTAAGGCTTGCAAATGAGATAGGGTACCCTGTTATGATAAAAGCCTCTGCAGGTGGGGGTGGACGAGGGATCAGAATCATAAGTAATGAGGGTGAAATGGTTAACGCCTTTGAAACTGCTAAGGCAGAAGCCTTAGGAGCCTTCGGTGATGATACAATGTATCTAGAAAAATACATAGAAGAACCAAGACATATTGAATTTCAAATACTTGGTGACAGCTTTGGTAATATAGTTTACTTAGGAGAAAGAGATTGCTCTATACAAAGAAGACATCAGAAGCTTCTTGAAGAGGCTCCATCCATAGCTATGACTGATGAACTTAGAAAAAAGATGGGAGATGTTGCTGTTAAAGCAGCTAGAGCTGTAAACTATAAAAACGCCGGAACAGTAGAATTCTTATTAGATAAAAAAGGCGATTTTTACTTTATGGAGATGAATACAAGAATCCAGGTGGAACATCCTATAACTGAGATGGTTACAGGCATTGACCTAGTAAAGGAACAAATAAAAATTGCAGCTGGAGAAAAACTTTCAGTAACCCAGGAGGACATAAAAATTACAGGTCATGCTATAGAATGCAGGATAAATGCAGAGGATACAGATAAAGGCTTCAGACCATCTCCAGGTAGGATTGATAGATTGATTGTTCCAGGGGGACCAGGTATAAGAATAGATAGTGCAGTTTATAGTGGCTACACTATACCACCTAATTATGATTCCATGATTGCCAAGATAATAGCTTATGGTAAAGATAGGGAAGAAGCTATAAGTAAGATGAAAAGGGCTCTTAGCGAATTTGTAGTAGAAGGTACTATTACAAATATTGATTTTCAACTAGATATATTAAATAATCAAGCCTTCATTAAGGGAAATGTTGATACTAGCTTTATAAATAAAGAATTTGGTATCAAATGTTAATTTTTATTAGGAATGGTGGAACAAGATGCTGAATGGACTATTTAAGAAAACTAAATATATCACTGTAGCTCCAAATAAAATTAATACGGAAGAAATTGAAGTTCAAAAGCCTAATATACCTAATGGTATGTGGGTTAAATGTCATAGTTGTGGTCAAATTTTATATTGGAAGGATTTGGAGGAAAACCATCTTACCTGTCAATATTGCAAGGTTCATTTTCGAGTAAATTCTAGGGATAGAATTGCTTCTATAGTTGATGAAGATAGCTTTATAGAGCTTGATGAAAAGCTTTCTAGCAAAAATCCATTAGCATTTCCTGGCTATGATGAAAAGGTAAAAGGACTTCAAGAGGAAACAGGATTAATTGAAGCTGTTGTATGTGGTATAGCTAAAATAGATGATATTGATATAGTAATAGCAGTTATGGATAGTAGATTTATTATGGCAAGTATGGGTTCAGCTGTTGGAGAAAAGATTACAAGGGCAGTTGAAATGGCAACTGAAAAGAGAGTGCCTATAATAATATTTACAGCATCTAGTGGAGCAAGAATGCAAGAAGGAATGTATTCTTTAATGCAGATGGCAAAAACAAGTGCTGCTTTAGGAAGACATAATCAGGAGGGACTATTATATATCGCTGTCCTCACAGACCCAACTACCGGTGGTGTTACTGCTAGTTTTGCAATGCTTGGAGATATAATTCTTGCAGAACCAGGAACACTGATTGGCTTTGCAGGTAAGAGAGTTATTGAACAGACAATAAAGCAAAAGCTTCCAGATGGTTTTCAAAGAGCTGAATTTCTTTTGAAGCATGGTTTTATTGATGCTATTATTGAAAGAAAGGATTTGAAAGCAACTCTTGGTGAAATTTTAAAGCTTCATAGGGGGGTGAACTGATGGCTCTATTAGAATTTGAAAAAGGGATTGATCAGTTAAGTAGAAAAATCGAAGATTTAAAAAGCTTCTCAATGGAACAGGATGTGGACTTATCTCAGGAGATTACTAAAATGGAAGCTAAGCTTGAAAAGCTTAAGGTGGAAATATACACCAATTTGACTCCTTGGGATAAAATATCCATTGCAAGATTACTTATTAGGCCTACATCTTTAGATTACATTAAAAATGTGTTTGAAGATTTTATTGAATTTCATGGTGATAGATGTTTTGGTGATGATGCTTCCATAGTAGGAGGTATAGCTCGCCTTAATGATTTACCAGTGACCGTTATTGGTATACAAAAGGGTAAAAGCACAAAGGAAAATATAGAGAGGAATTTCGGACAACCTAATCCAGAGGGCTATAGGAAGGCTTTAAGGCTTATGAAACAGGCAGAAAAGTTTAAGAGACCTGTTATATGCTTTATAGATACTCCAGGTGCCTTTTGTGGCCAGGAGGCTGAAGAAAGAGGCATAGGAGAAGCTATTGCTACAAATCTAATGGCCATGTCAACTCTTAAGACACCAATAATATCAATATTTATTGGTGAAGGGGGAAGTGGCGGAGCACTTGCCTTAGCTGTAGCTGATCAGGTTTGGATGCTGGAGCATTCGGTGTATTCAATTTTATCCCCTGAGGGCTTTGCCAGTATATTGTGGAAAGATGCAACTCGTGCAAAAGAGGCTGCAGAGGTAATGAAGATAACATCCGCAGACCTTAAAGGCTTTGGCATAATTGATAAAATATTAGAGGAGCCTTTAGGTGGAGCACATAAAAATCCAGAGCTTATGATAAAAACAGTTAAGGATGCTTTAGTAGAAAATATTTATTCTCTTTTAAATTATAGAATTGAAGATCTTCTAAACAATAGATATAAGAAATTCAGACAAATGGGCGAATTTATAGAATAGATTTAACTAATAAATATAATACCGAGGGAAAAATAATACGATAAGCCAACACTTCCGATCTAATATTAACAGGGACATACCTGCAGCTTCTAGATCGTCAGTGTTGGCTTTTTCGTTATGTAGAGATTATCGCTAAAGAGTGTGTTTTCGGGGCAGCAGGTGTGTCCCTGAATGAATCAGCTGTATTTCGAGAATAGAAGAATAGCTAATAAATTTAGTTTCGAGATCATAATAAAGTAATGAAGATAATTCATTGATATGATATAATATTTTAAGGCGGTGAGATAGTTGGACAATGAGAAATTATTTGAATTCATGGAAAAAATATATTCAGAATTGCAGACAACTAATTCAAAAATAGATGGCATTGATAATCGTTTGGTAGGGCTTGAAGGAGAAGTTAAAAAAAATTCTATAAAGCTTGAAGTGATTGTTGGTAAAGTTGATACTATTACGGAAATACAAGAGAGTCACATGAAGCAAAATGAGAGAAATCACATTGAAATGGTTGAAATGTTTAATGATAAAATAGATTTAACGCAGAGTGCGGTAAAAAAACTAAGTAGAGATTATCGTTAAACAGTGTGAGCCTTTTATTGCACCTTTTGATATAATATTATCAAATGAAAAGCAAAGATCAAAGAACAAAGTGATACCTGATATTTCAGTGATATGCGATAAAATAGGGTTAAATGATAATAATTATGTTGAAGTGCCAACCTTAATTATAGAAATTTTATCTCCTTCAACAGCTTGGATTGATATAAGCAAGAAATTAGAGCTATATCAAAATTTTGGTGTAATGGAATATTGGATTATATCACCTAAACTCTTATTTTCATGAAATATAATCTATTAAAGCTTTCTAACTGCCAATAAAGTTCCTTTTTTATTTGGAGAACTATACACTTTAGAATACCCTTGAGTCACAAGATAAGAAAAATACGTCTTAATATGAACTAATACTCGTTTTCATCAATAATCAATTTTAGTATATTGTGTGAACGTATAAGACATTTCTCCATTGACCTTTTTAAAACCATATTTGTCATATAATTCTCTACCAGAGTCAGTAGCATTCAAAACAATTTTTACATACCCCATTTTTTTTGCATATTCCATCATATTGTTCAAAAGACCCATTCCCCCTAAACCTATTTTCTTGTTTCACAAAAAACTACTGAAACGTCACAAAATTTCAATATCACTTATAACTCCTACTTACTTATTCTCTCATAAGTATAATAAGTATATGGTATTTCCCCTTTGATTCTTTCTTCATAGGTTTTAACAAAATCATCTTTATTAATTTCAGGAAAGTAAACATTACCATCTATTATTTTATCTATGACAGTGATATATATTTTATCTGAATAACACATTGCTTCTTTATATACCTGTCCTCCACCAACAACAAATACTTCTTCTTCACCTTTCACTAACTCAAAGGCTTCAATTAGGGACTTTACAGTAATACAATTATCTGCCATTATATTTTTAGTAGATGAAATAATTATTGTTTTCCTATTTGGCAGTGGTTTCCCTATCTCTTGAAAAGATTTTCTTCCCATAATTATTGTTTTTCCTATAGTTAATTCTTTAAATCTGCTTTGTTCACCTTTTATCTTCCATGGTATTACACCATTATTGCCTATGATATTATTTTTTGATACTGCTACTATTAGAGAAATCATAATAAAATTGCCCCTATATTAATTTCCCTTTGGTTCTAGGCTATAATTTCCTTAAGCTCAAGTAGGCTTTGGATTTCATAATCTACCTTAATATTGAGGTGGTTTTCAAGTTTCTTGGGGTTTACCCAGCAGGTATCTATTCCAAAGTTATTTCCTCCCTTAATATCCGATGTGAGGGAATCTCCCACTATTAATACATTTTCCTTCTTAATACCTCCGCCTATATCTTTTAATATATGTTCAAAGATTTCTTTCTGTGGCTTTCTGTAGCCTATTTTTTCTGATATATAAACATGCTGGAAATATTCATTAAGGCTAGAGATGGTTATGCGATTTATTTGAGTTTCGTATATTCCATTTGTTATAATTGCTATTTTGCAGGATTTTGTTTTTACATAATCCAGTATATCCAGAGCATGCTCAACCAGATAACCGCAGTTTTTCAAACGACTCTCATAGTAATCATTAAACTTAGCTGCATCCTGCTGAATTCCATACCTTTCAAACAAGGCAACATGTCTTTTAATCAATAGATTACCCAGGGAAAGTTCCCCTACTTCAAACATCTTCCAGTGGGATATATTGATTTCATTATAGGAGTCAAGCACTTCATCATCGTTTCTTAGCCCAAACCTAATCAATGTTTCTTTCATTCCCACTTTTTCTGCCTTCTCAAAATCAAGCAGTGTCCCGTCTATATCAAACAGCACCAGCTCATACTTTTTCATATGTTTGCCCCCTTCAAGTTATAATCATTAGATTTATTTCCACTAATACTTCATCTTTTTTTAGGTACCAACCACTCTTTTGCTTTCTCATAATCACTATGAAACCCATAGCTAAAAGAAACGCTTGCTTTTCCTAGAGCAAATTCCATTAGCTTTTTAGCAGTATGATTTAGTCCAACAAAAGCAACTTTATTTATTGAGTGTTCTGCTTTTGTAAGTTCTGTAATAATGACATTGACCAAATCTTTTCCAACTAATGTTTCATTGAGATGAATAACTATAAGGCCTGGAGATGAGGGCCTTCTTATAGTGATCATATCTTTCAAAAACTTTTCTATTACAACATCAGTGTATAGGTTTAGTGCATCTAGTTCTTCACACCAGATTTCACTGCTAGAAAATGATAATTGGAAAGAATCTCTAATAATTAAATTTTCTTTTGATATCTTTTTCATCATCTTACCCCATTCAATTGTAGTATTTCTTAATATAATCTCTCATATAGCGGAAATTCAACACTAATCTTAATTATACCATCTTCCAGCAATACGCTTGCGCTACCTCTCATTTGTTCTGAGAGTAGCTTGACAATAGATAATCCAAGTCCCGTACTTTTGCTCCTTGCCTTATCAGAGGTATAGAAACGGTCAAAAAGCTGTTTTACATCAATTGCAACGGCATCTTTAACGGGATTACTAAACGATATAACCGCATTTAGGGTGGTATATAGCTGCACCCTTATTTCACCAGCAGAGTATTGAGTGCAATTGCGTATCAGATTTTGGATAATCCTTGTGATCATTTCCCTGTCTGCAAGGATATGAATGGAAGGGGTTTCCTCGAAATTAACTGTCAAATTGTTTGCCTCAAAGCTGTTGACGGACTGGGCAAGGCACTGGGTAACAAGGTTTGTCAGATTGATTCGTTCTATGTTCAGCACTGGCTCTGCATTTACAAGGTAAGAATATTCAAAGAAGTGTTCAATCAAATTGCCTAATTCCACGGCATGCTTTTGTGCAATTTTTAGTTTTTGTGCTTGTCCTTCAGACAACGTTCCCTTTTCCATTAGCTGTTGATATCCACGAATTGCGGTAAGCGGAGTTCTCAAATCATGAGAAATATTTGCAATCAACTCCTTAAAGCGCTTTTCCTCACGAATGCCGTCAAGACGCAGGTTTTCCTCAGCCTTAAAACATTTGTTAATATTGACAGCCAAAGAATTAAGGTCCTTGTTGATTAATTCTAAACTGATAGGCTGACGTGTATGTTCAGCTAGTCGTTTAGTCAACTGTCGGTTAATATTACGTAATTGCAACTGGAGAAAAATGATATACATAGCTGATATTATAAGGAGTATACATAAAACTCCAACCACAATTGCCAACATTTTCACACACCTTTCATCTACTTTATTTCAGATTTTCTAAATGCACCATACGTAATAGCAAGTATTACAAGGATAAATATCAAACTAGCAGAGATTGCCTTGAAGAGGTCTCCCGTCCCTGTATTCAATGTAGTAAGGAAGTAATTTCCTCCGAAGGGGGTACAGGCGTAAATAGTGTCAAACAGGTTGGAGCTACCTCTTAATCCAGCCAATTGCCCACTTAAAAATGATAATCCATAATAAATAGCGACCACAAGGACGGGCTTCTTAAGTACAAAGGAAAGTAATACACACACACTCAGTTGAGCCAAATCAACAATCACCAGTGTAAGCATGACGGCCAACAGTTTCAAGATAATCCCAGAAGAAAAGGCTGTACCGCCATCTTTAGTAAGTATATTCAGGAAGCCCGCTACTGGGGTGGAACCCATGCTGAACTTGGAACCTGTGCTAAGAGCGATACCCGTTACGATAGAGTAGGGAAGTATGATGAATGCTAGTGCACAGCAAAAGGAGATGGCTTTACTAACTATAACAGCACCCCTGCTACAGCCATTAGCAATAGCATCATGGATTGTTTTATTATCGAAATCGCCGCAGATAAGAACTCCTGCTAGAACAGCGCCGAGAAGGCTTATCATACTCATATCAGATAACATAAACCCAATTCCGCCCATGCTAGCAGCAAGCTTACCCTGTGGTATCAGATATGCCATCACCGCCATGGTCACAGAACTTACAGTTGTGATTGCAACTAAAATCTTAATTGAGATTGATTTGCGTATTTTAAATAAATCAGCCTGAATAAGATTATACATTCTTGCCACCTCCAACAACAGAAACAAAGTAATCTTCAAGAGTGTCACCCTCATTTGAAAGGTTTGTAACAATAATCCCATTTTCAAAGAGAACTCTTGCTACTCGTTCTTTTTCGCTAAGATAGTCATACAGCTTAATGGTTTTATCCGGCATAACTTTGTAGCTGTGTGTATTCAGTTTCATTTCCAAAATACCCGCCAATTTTTCAGGCTCATCGCAGCTTATGAGAATATGATGCTTAAGACGTTCTTCAAGTTGTGCAAGGGTTAGGGCCTGTTTGATTTCACCCTTGTGAATGATAATGTAATCAGTGGCTGTTTGATACAGCTCCGGCAAATTATGACTTGAAATTAAAATTGTCATTTGCCTCTCTTCACATAGCTTTTTCAGCAAATTTCTTATTTCTACAACACCTAAAGGGTCAAGCCCATTTATCGGCTCATCTAAAATAAGAAATTCGGGATTGCCTAGGAGCGCGATAGCTATACCTAAACGCTGTTTCATGCCAAGAGAAAAGTTCTTTGCCTTCTTTTTCTTTGTATCACTAAGTTCTACAAGCTCTAATAATTCATCTTCAATTTCCACGTTTGGAATACCTCGCATAATTCTGTGAAGTTTGACATTTTCTTTTGAGGTCATATTAGGGGTAATACTTGGATACTCAATCATGCAGCCCAATCTTTTTCTCTCAAGCTGTAGAGCCTTCTCACCAGTATGACCAAAAAGCTCAATGCTACCACAAGTCGGAAAACTTAGTCCTGCAATAAGACACATGAGGGTGGTTTTTCCAGCTCCGTTCTGTCCGATTAAACCGTAAATTCTACCTGCTTCTAGCGTCAATGATACATCCTTCAAAGCATTAACACCGTGATAACTTTTCGTAAGGCTTTTTATATTCAAAACATGCTTATTCATTTTTTTCACCTATCCCTTCTATAAAGTAAAGTATAAGGCTCAAAGGTTTAGAAAATGTTAAGAACACTCAGAAAAATGTCAGGAAAGTGATAATTTACTCTTTGCATAGGCGATAGCCCAAGCCCCAAACTGTTTCGATATATTCTTCACTATTATTTGCTTTTTTCAGCTTACTCCGCAAATTACTTATATGAGTTTTAATGGCGTTGTCGTCCTCAAAATATTCATCCTGCCAAATGGATTCATATAGATTTGCCTTAGTAAAAACTTTACCAGAGTGTTTTATCAGCATTTCGAGTATCAGGTATTCTTTTGCAGTGAGCTCAATTTCAATACCATTTACTGAAACTCTCTTTGTACTATCATCAAGCAACATATCTTTATATAGAAAGACTTTAGTTTCTTGGACTTGGTTGCGTGAACGTCGTAAATTGGATTCCACCCGGGCCACTACCTCGCCTAAATCAAAAGGCTTTGTGATATAGTCATCTGCGCCTAACTTCAAAAGGTCTATTTTTGTTCCAACCATATCCTTTGCGGAAATTATGATAACAGGAGTTTGCGAAAAGGTTCTCATTTCCTTCAGTATTTCGTCCCCACTTTTGTAGGGGAGCATAATATCAAGCAAAATCAAATCATACTCATGATTTTTTATTTCGTTCAAGCCCTCTGTACCAGTATAGGCAGATTTCACCTTATAGCCTGCGTCGGAGAGGGCCTCTTTGAGCATTAAGCAAACATCCTTGTTATCTTCTACTATCAATAGCTTGTCCAGTCCAATCACCTAGCCTTTCAATTATCCAAATTTATATGGATAACTTGTCCAAATGTAATAATATTACACTATTTTTCATCAATCGCAAAAATATGATTGACGAAAAATTTAAAACTAAATTTCCAATTAATTAATTAGGTTATTATACCATAAATTAGCTATTAATTTATGGGGAAATAGCTAATTTAAAAGTGCAGGGAGATAAAATAGTGTAAGATGTAAAGCAGTAATGTTGATAATTATATATTATAATGGGAATATATAATCGAACTGATAAGTAGCAAAAGAAGGATTTATGGAGGAGAGAAAATGAGGGAAGAGTTTATAATTTTAAAAGGCTTACGTGAGAATAATTTAAAAAATATTTCACTCGAGATACCTAAAAGAAAGATTACAATATTTACTGGAGTTTCTGGTTCAGGAAAGTCCTCTATTGTTTTTGATACAGTAGGAAGGGAAGCTAAACGTCAACTAAATGAGCTACTCCAAAAGCTAAGAGATAAAGGTAACACAGTTATTGTAGTTGAACATGATCCAGATGTGATAAAGATTGCAGATTTCGTTGTGGATGTTGGACCTTATGCAGGTACAAAAGGCGGTAAAATAGTATTTGAAGGAAATTACGAGGAATTACTTAAGTCTGATACACTTACAGGTAATGCCTTAAAGAAGAGCGTTTCAATTAAAAAAGCTATAAGAAAGCCTACTGGATATCTAGAAGTTAATAATTGTAATGCTAATAATTTGAAGAATGTCTCTGTTAAAATTCCAAAGGGAGTACTAACTGTAATAACAGGGGTTGCAGGTTCCGGCAAAAGCACACTTATGAAACAAGAGTTTTTAAAACAGAATAATGATGTCATATTAATAGATCAGAGTGCGGTTTCTACAAATTCTAGATCAAGCCTAGCTACCTACGGTGGAATAATGGATAACATAAGAAAGGTGTTTGGGAAAAGTAATAATGTGGATGCCTCACTATTTAGTTATAATTCAAAAGGTGCATGTGAAAATTGTGGTGGAACTGGAGTAATTGAAACAAACCTTGCATTTATGGAAAACACTAAAAACACTTGTGAAGTTTGCGACGGTAAAAGGTTCAAAAAAGAAGTCTTAGAATATACCTTCGAAGGTAAAACAATAATAGATATCCTTGATATGACAGTTTCAGAAGCTTTAGTATTCTTTAAAGATAAGCAGATTAAAACAAAGCTTGCGTCATTAGATGAAATGGGCATTGGATATTTAACTTTAGGTCAAACCCTTGATACCTTATCAGGAGGAGAATGCCAAAGGTTAAAGCTTGCCAATGAATTGCATAAAAATGGTTCAGTATATGTTTTGGATGAACCATCTACTGGACTTCACATGTCTGATATAGAAAAATTCATAGGTATAATAGAAAACATTGTTGATAATGGGAATACTGTTATCATAATAGAACACAACATGGATATTATCAGATGTGGTGATTGGATAATAGATCTTGGACCAGAGGGTGGAATAAGAGGCGGAAATGTAATCTTTGAGGGAGCGCCAATAGATCTAAAAGAATGCATAGAATCTTTCACTGCTAAATATATATAGTTTGATTGAGGAGGAGAAAATTTGAATATACAGATATTTGGCAAGACAAAATGCTTTGAAACCAAGAAAGCTGAGAGATATTTTAACGAACGTGGTATCAAGTATCAGTTCATAGATATTATTAAAAAGGGAATGAGTAAAGGCGAATTTGATAGCGTCAAACAAGCGGTGGGTGGGTTTGAGAAGCTCATAGATGAAAATAGTAAAGATAGCGATACCTTAACTTTGCTCAAATACCTTAGAGAAGAGGACAAAGAAGAAAAATTTATGCAAAACCCTCAGTTATTTAAGACTCCTATAGTAAGAAACGCAAGAGCTGCAACTGTTGGTTTTCAAAAGAAAGTTTGGGAAACCTGGGAGTAATAAGGTTACCAAAACAAGTTATAAGTTATGCGTGTGCCACTATATAATTTTATTCAGTTACTAAGGGAGGAAATATTATGGAGAAATCTAATCAATGGCAACAACTACGTCCTCAAATAATCATTAGATATTGCACACTCCTCATGATTATTACTGGTATTGTGGTAGATAAGGAGCAACATTCTACTGTGCTTACTACAGAAATGATAATATTTATATTTATATTTATTATAAATAATCAGCTTAGATTCTTTTCTATAAATAAGAGCTACGGAAAAATAGCATCTTTCGTAGTGGAAATTATATTTATTTTTATTGCATTTAATTGGCTTGGGGGATATTTAATTACTTATCTTATCTTGGCTGCCATAGATGGCAATATATTATTTAAGAATCCTTGGAAAAGTATTTTTAATGGGGCAATCCTAATAGAGGCTCTGTATTTTTCTATAAATAAAAGTTTAGAATTTAGATTTATAAATGTAGGACTAGTAATAATAGTTATAGCTTTATTGTATTATGTAAAAGATGAAAATGACAAAAAGCTTGAAGCACAGGATTTATATGATAAGCTTAGAATCTCAGAGGAAAAATTGAAAAAGGCTAATAGGGATTTAGAGCTTTATGCCAGCTCTATTGAAGAAATTACTTTGTTAAGAGAAAGAAATAGAATATCAAGAGAAATTCATGACAGTGTGGGACATGCACTCTCAACTATAGCTATTCAGTTAGGGGCTATTGAAAGAACTCTTGGGGTTAATAACGATGTTTCAAAAGAATTAGCTAAAGATCTTAGAAAATTTACACAAGAAAGCCTTAATGAAGTTAGAAAAGCAGTTAGGGAAATTAAGCCTAAGGATTTTGAGGAATACCAAGGGATTTTAATTATAGAAGAACTAATAAACAATTTTAAGAAGCTAGCAGGCATAGATGTAAGATTATCCTTTACAAAAGAAAAATGGTCTTTAAGCTCCGATCAAGCTTTTGTAATATATAGGGTAACACAAGAGTTCTTAGTTAATAGTGTGAGGCATGGTAAGGCTAACTCAGTTCAAATAATGATGGCCTTTAAAGAAGAAAAACTAGCTGTTACTTTAAAGGATAATGGTATAGGATCAGAGGCCATATTTGAAGGCATTGGACTTAAGAGCATGAGAGAGAGGGTTACTGAAATTGGAGGAACCTTTGAGTATAAAACTAACCTACAAGAGGGATTTATGGTTAAGCTTGTTTTAGACAAAAATGAAAAGCTAAAAGTTCATTCTTTTGGAGGCAATAATGGAGAAAATTAAAGTAATGTTAGTTGATGATGAAAAATTAATTAGGACAGGCTTAAAGATTATACTCCAAACCTATGAGGATATTGAAATAACTGCTTTAGCCTCAAATGGAGAAGAAGCTTTAATGGCTTGCAGACAATATGAACCGGACATTATTCTTATGGACATACGAATGCCCAAATGCGATGGTGTACTAGGAACTAAACTAATTAAAAATGAATTTAATAGGGTAAAGATTTTGATTTTAACAACATTTAATGATGTTGAATATATTCATGAAGCGTTAACCTATGGCGCTTCAGGCTACCTTTTAAAGGATAGCGATTATGACTTAATTTATGAGGGCATTAAAGCCTGCTTAAAGGGAAATGTTGTTATTCACCCCGAAGTGGTTTTAAAAATCATTAGTGAAAATGCAAACTATAATAATAAGAATAGCTTAGAAGAAATTAAAATTAACTTTAACCTAAGCAACAAGGAAATCAGTATAATTAAAGAAATTGCTAAGGGCTTATCTAATAAGGAGATTGGGGACAAGCTCTTTTTAACCGAAGGAACTATTAAAAATAATATAAGCACGATATTGTCTAAACTCAATCTTCGAGATAGAACTCAGCTTACTATATTTGCCTTTAAGAATAATATAGCTGAAGAATAGTGACTTAGGTAACTATTATAATTACTTAGTGGACTATGAATACTCCCTAATATTTTCTACAATATAAGTAGAAACCTAAAGGGGGTATTTTTGTTGAGTAAAATATGTGTAAAAAATATTACAAAGAGATTTGATGATAAATTGGTATTAGATAATGTATCCTTTGTGATAAAGGATGGGGATATATTTGGTCTAATAGGACCAAATGGAGCGGGTAAATCAACCTTAATAAATATAATGACGGGAATACTAAAAGCTAATAATGGAGAAGTAAGTATTGGAGGCTATTCTATTTCAAAAGATCCTTTGAAGGCAAAAGCATTAATAGGCCTTATACCTCAGGAACTTGCACTAATGGAGCCACTGTCCGCCTATGATAATCTTGAGTACTTTGGAGCTTTCTATGGACTAGGAGGCAAACTATTAAAGGAAAGAATTAAAGGAGCACTTGATGTTACAGGCCTGAGTGATAGAAAAAACGAAAAAGTTAAAAAATTCTCTGGTGGAATGAAAAGAAGATTAAATTTGGCAATTGGAATAATGCATGGACCTAAGGTACTTATAATGGATGAACCTACTGTAGGGGTAGATCCACAATCTAGAAATTATATTTTTGAGTTTGTAAAGAAAATCAACAAAGAAAATAATACAACTATTATATATACCTCTCACTATATGGAGGAAGTTGAGCAACTGTGCAATACTATATTTATTTTAGATGAAGGAAAGGAAGTTGCCTCCGGCTCTAAAGCAACAATTAAGTCTATGGCTAGTATTCATGGAACAATTAAACTTACCTTAGCGGGTTCTAATGAAGAATTTATACTAAAACTTAAAGAATTACAAGGAGTTAAAGATTGCTTCATAATTGAGGGGAAGATTAATATTTTAATTGATGATATAAAGTTTAAACTAGAAGAATTACTCCACTTAATAGCTAAAGAAAATAAAATTATAAAAAGCTTTAATGTAGAGGAAGCCTCCCTTGAGGAAGTCTTTCTTTCCCTTACTGGAAAGAAACTGAGGGATTAGAGATGGATATATTGAGGATAAAAGCAACTATTAAAGTTTCCTTTAAGGCCATAATTGCTCAGTGGAGAGTAATACTGCTGGTTTATGCTTTATTTCCGTTATTACTATCTATAGCTATGGGAAGCTTTCAAAAAAGCACCTTTAAGCCTGAAACAACTATAGATAAGATTAATATTAGTATTATAGACGAAGATAATAGTATTGGTTCACAGAATTTTAGAGAGTTATTTGAAAATCAGAGTATAAAGAAACTATTTAATTTAACAAAGCAAGGTCAGTATATATTAACAATACCTAAGGGATATGAAAACAGCATAAGTAATCTTAGGCAAACCACTATAAAGGTGGACGAAAAGGAACGTACCTCTAGAAGTAATGAAATAATAATAAAAAGTATCATAAGTCAGTATGGGAAAAGCTTAACAGAGCTAATAACAATATCAAGTAAAATAGAAAAGCTAAACCTTCAGGATAAAGCAAAGATATTAAACCAGGTTAGTGAGGAACTAAATAGAGTGTCCTCTGAAACTTCTTTGAAAACCATTATTATGAAAGGGGAAAGGACTTTAACCTCCTTTGAGAATCAAGCTGCTTCAATGATGACTTATATGCTTTTTATGATTGTTCTAGGCTGCGTTGCAGGATATCATTTAGATAAAGAAAATGGATGCTATAAAAGGCTAAATTCTACACCAATAACAAAAGCAGCTTTCTTTAATTTGGATTTATTACTTTTCTTTATTGCAAGCTTTACCTACGGATTGATATATATTTTAACTTTTCGGGTGGCGGGCCTTGCCTTTAAAGAAGTAAATCCCTTAATTATATTAGCTATATTAATAAGTCAAAGCTTATTAATAACAGCTTTATCGGGTTTGATTATTGCCTTCTTGAAAAAGCAGAGTTCGACTATTGTAATTATAATATTTATGTATTCTGAAATTATATTTGGTGGAGCCTTTATTCCAGTAAAGGAAGTAGCAAATGATTTATTTACAAAGCTATCAAGATTTTCACCAGGTACAGTAATTTCAGGGGCCTATAAGAATTGTATACTTTTCAACTCCTTTGATAAGATAGCACCTTACTTGGTAATCATGGTTATAGTATCTATTGCTCTATACACTATAAGTATATTAAAAGTTAAAATTAGATGGGAGGAATAGACATGAAATTTATGAGAATAGTTTTTTTTAGTGCTAAAAAATATTTAAAGGATTATAGAAATATTGTTATGATGTTTATTGTTCCCATAATATGTATAGGTATGGTTAACTTGTTAAATGCTAATAGTAGCAAAGGCTTAGATGTAAAAGTTGCCATTGTGAATATTGACAAAGGAACCGTATCAAAGCAGCTAATTAAAGACTTAGGTGTTACTGATATTTATACTAATAAGGAAGAAGCCCTAAAGGAATTGAAAAGCTTCGGAATAATTGCATTATATGAGATTCAAGACAACTTTACTGAAGAAATAAGTAATAATATAAAACCTAAAATAAATGTATATAAACTTGAAGCGGGAAACACAACCCAAGTATTCGAAGGACAACTTGAGCAAAAGCTTAATGAATTACTTAAGGTGCAAATATTAAAAGCAAATAATATAATAAAGGATAAAAAAGAAATTGGTAATAATTTTTTAAATATTTCCTATAACTTAAAACCTGGGTTAATGGACGTAGAGGGCTTTATGCCTATTGTACTGATTATGTTTTTGCTGGTTTCCTTTTCAGCCAATATTAGCATGGATTTATTAAATCTAAGAAAAGAAAAGATCTTAGAAAGATTACTGACTACCAATAATAAAGGCTATCAGATTATGGGAAGCATCTATATATCCATGGTTCTTGTTCAAATATTCATGTATACTGCCTCCTTTCTGGCGATGAAAGTAATATTTAAATTACCATTTCAGAATTTTGGAATATTAATTTTAAACATCGCCTTGATGAGTTTGGTTTCTATAAGTTTAGGTGTGATGATCATAAGAATTGTAAAAGAACCAGGAGTAGTAACCATTGTTATAACAATGATATCCATGGGAATGTTTTTCTTGTATATGGCAGCTTTAATAGGAGAATCTTCCTCACAGGTTCCTAGAATAATAATTACAATAAGCAAGTTTACTCCCTTTTATTGGGCTTTGGGAAGCATAGAAAAGTCAGTACTATTTCCAAATGTATTTGTATTAATATTAATTGCTTTAACCTTCTTTAGCGCAGGGAGCATTAAGTATTCGAGTTTTGCTAAGAAGATGTAAGGAGAAAAACTAAAGTAGAAATATGGGTTTTAAAGGAGGTGCTGCAAAGCTGCTTTTTAAAGTAGCTTTGCAGCACCTCCTTATATAATTAATCATATTATCTATATACAAAACTATCATTATTTTATATAATAGTTTTGACATTAGGAGGGATTATTTTGGACAAAGTCGTAAGTCAGGTTATTGTATTATTTATTATCATTATAATAGGATTTGTTTGTAGAAAGAAAGGAATTTTAGGCGGGGAGATAAATAAGGGCATTGCAGATTTACTTTTATATGTTACATTGCCACTACTTATCATTTCATCTTTTAATTTTACATTTTCAAGAAATATGCTTTATACAGCAGTAGTCATATTGGTTATATCCTTTATTATTCATTTCATGTCTTATATTATAGGACTAGTTCTTTTTAGAAAATATCCGGTAGGTAGAAAAAAGGTATTACAATTTATGACTATATTTTCCAACTGCGGGTATATGGGTTTTCCAGTATTAACTAGCATATTTAAAGAGGTAGGGGTTTTTTACGGTTCCATGTATAATATACCCTTTACTATTTTTGTATGGACAATTGGTGTAAGGATATTTCAGGGTAAAGAAGAGAAGTCAAATCTTAAAAAGGTCTTAATTAATCCAGGTATAATTGCAACAATTATAGGTTTGATAATATTCATATTTTCCATTAAAATGCCAGCTCCACTAGCAGATGCTATAAAAATGGTGGGATCAATGACTACGCCTCTTTCAATGCTAATAATTGGGTCAATGCTAGCTGACGCAGATTTGAAAGCATCAATATTTGATAAGACAATATATTATGCAACCTTTGTAAGGATTGTTTTACTACCAGGTTTAGCTCTAGGAGTATTAAGACTCCTAGGCATGAGAGGGATACCCTTAACAGTATCCGTACTTATGATTGGTATGCCAGTAGCAGCAAATACAGTTATCTTTTCAGAAAAATATGGTGGAGATTCAGTGTTTGCCTCTACATTGATATTTTTAACTACCCTTTTATCCTTGGCAACAATACCAGTAATTATATTATTATCTAAATAGTTATGTTAGCATACTTTCCCAATTATCATAGGCGGTTTTAAGCTCATCTTCAAGTGTTGAGATTCTTTTGTGAATCTCTTCACTTTTTCCAGAGTCTTTATAATTTTCTTCTAAACATAGATCATTATTGTAATCCAATATATTTTTTTCAATAGTTGCTATTTTAATTTCAATTTCTGAAAGTAGTTCTTTTTTTTCTTTTTCAATTTTTCCAAGCTCTCGCTTCTTCTTCTTTACTTCTTGAATTTGAGTCTTATTTTTCCCTTGGTATTCCTCTAAATTTTGATATCTATTAGGATTAGTTTTCTTTTCTATGTAATAATTATAATTTCCTAAGTACTCCTTCAGATTATCGCAACTTAGTTCATAAATTTTATTTATTACTTTATTTAAAAAATATCTATCATGGGTTATGACAATTACAGTACCATCATAATCAAGTAGAGCTTCCTCTAAAGCTTCCCTAGAGGCTATATCTAAATGATTAGTAGGCTCATCAAGCAATAGCAAATTGCTTTTTGACAGCATAAGCTTAAGGAGATTGATTCTACATTTTTCTCCACCGCTTAAATTAGATATAGTTTTAAATACATCATCACCTTGAAATAAAAAGGCAGCCAGATAATTTCTAAGCTTAGTCGATGTTAAATCAGGGTATTCGTCCCATATTTCATCGATGACGGTTTTCTCTAAATTCAAGTTCGATTGTTCTTGATCATAATAACCTATATTAACATTTTTACCCAAATAGACTGTACCATTATCTTGAGGTACAAAGCCAAGTATTATCTTAAATATGGTGGTTTTACCACGACCATTTTCACCTATAATAGCTAGAACGTCACCCTTTTTCACATCTAAAGATATATTTTTAAATAAATCATTGCTTCCAAAAGATTTAGACAACTCTTCTATATGTAAAACATCATTTCCACTTTTTATTTCAGTTTGGAAGGTAATTCTAGTTGATTTTTCCTCATAGTCAGGAGCCACAATACGGTCCACCTTATCTAAGGAACGTTGACGACTATCTGCTGCACGAACGCTTTTTTCCCTGTTGAAGGAACGATATCTTTCAATTATTTCTTCTTGCCGTTTTATTTCAACTTGCTGATTCTTATAGGCCTTTTGCAATACCTCAAGCGATTTCTTTTTTAAATCTATATAGCTTGTATAATTACCGTTATAGGATTGGGTAGACCCTTTAGATAGCTCCATGGTTTTATTTGTTACTGCATCTAAAAAGAATCTATCATGGGAAACAATTATTACTGTTCCCTTATAGCTTTTCAAATATTCCTCAAGCCATTCTATTGCCTCTAAATCTAGGTGGTTAGTAGGTTCATCTAGAAGCAATAAATCTGGTGCTTCTAGTAGAAGCTTACACAGGGCTGCCCTAGTTTTTTGGCCACCACTTAATATGTTGATTTCACTATCCTTGTCCTTATCTTTAAAACCAAGACCTTGAAGCACTTTATTAATAAGACCCTTATAAGTATAACCACCTCTGTTATTATATAATTCATTTAAATTGGTAAAATCCTTTATAAGTTTTGTATGATAGTCTTCGTTTTTATAGTCGTAGGCTTCTTCCAATTTAGTTTCAAGTTCCTTTAGTTTGCTTTCTAAATCTAATAAATCACTAAATACGGACAAAACTTCCTGATAAATAGTGCTTTCTGAATCTAAGGAGAGATGCTGAGACAGGTAACCTAACTTAGTATTTTTTTCAATAAATAGGTCACCGCTATCTGCTTCCAGCTCACCTGTCAATATCTTAAATAAAGTAGATTTACCTGCTCCATTTATTCCTATAAGACCTATTTTTTCTCCAGAATTTATATTAAAGGTTATATTTTCTAAAATAATGTCGATACCATAACTCTTTTTAATATTAGTACAACTTAAAATAACCATATTTCACCCTCATCTTGTATGCAATATTATCTGTATTCAATCTCTTATTATAGTATAAATTGATACAAAATAAAAATAAAAATAAAAATACTTTAGATATTTACATAAATTAACAAAACAAATTGTTTTTAAATGCATTGACAGTTGGTCTTAACTAAAATACTATAAAAGGTGAATATATTTCTGAAATTAATAGGGGTGTACAATGGAAAGAAAAAAGAGCATTTCAATGGCAGTTATTAAAAGGTTGCCTAAATACCATAGATATCTTAGTGAGCTTTTAAGGAATGAAGTGGAAAGAATATCCTCAAAAGAGCTAAGCGAAAGGATTGGGTTTACAGCTTCTCAGATAAGGCAGGATCTAAATTGCTTTGGAGATTTTGGACAGCAGGGGTATGGCTATAATGTAAAAGATCTTTACAATGAAGTAAGCAGTATATTGGGTTTAACAAAGGAATACAAAACTATAATTATTGGAGCAGGTAATATAGGGCAAGCAGTAGCAAATTATGCTAAATTCGGGAAATTAGGTTTTAATTTATTTGGAATTTTTGATGCTAATCCTAAAATCGTAGGTATTACCTTTAGAGATATTGAAATACAAGACATCGATTTTCTAGAAAGTTTCTTAAAGGCAAACCACATAGATATTGGGATAATATGTGTTCCAACTATAAATGCTCAAAAGGTATGTGATATGCTTGTTAAAAATGGGGTGAAGGGCATTTGGAATTTTGCTCCTGTAGATTTAGTTACACCAGAAGGAGTTATTGTAGAAAATGTTCATCTAAGTGATAGTTTATTAACATTAAGCTATTTACTTAATGTATGATAAATTTCGTGAATTATATACATTTTTCTTGAAATGAATGCTAATTTGAAGTATAATATTTTTGGAGTTTACAGCTTCAATTATTTTTTAAGCTAGCTTGTTATATAATTAACAAGCCTATCTAAATTATAACAATCTAGGAGGATAGAAATGGAACTTAAAAATGTTGCCTTGGAAAAGGACGGTAAGGTTGCTATAGTAACTATTAATCGACCTAAAGCACTTAATGCTCTTAACACAGAAACTTTAAAGGAGCTTGATTTCGTTATTGATGCAATAGCAGAGGATAATTCTCTATTTGCAGTAATAATTACAGGCGCTGGTGAAAAGGCTTTTGTTGCAGGAGCAGATATCTCTGAAATGAAAGATATGACAGTTATTGAAGGCAGAAAGTTTGGGATACTTGGAAATAAAGTATTTAGAAAACTTGAAACTCTTGATAGGCCAGTTATAGCAGCTCTTAATGGGTTTACCCTAGGGGGAGGCTGTGAGCTTTCTATGGCATGCGATATTAGAATAGCAAGTACAAAATTAAAGGTTGGACAGCCAGAAGTTGGTCTTGGGATTACGCCAGGCTTTGGTGGTACACAAAGGCTTGCAAGGCTAGTTGGGCTTGGCATGGCAAAGGAACTTATTTACACTGGAAAAATTATTGGTGCTGATGAAGCCTTAAGAATTGGACTTGTAAATAAAGTAGTTGAACCAGAAAATTTATTAGAAGAGGCAAAAGCATTGGCAGTAGTTATAGCTAAACAAGCGCCTATTGCAGTTAAACTAGCAAAGGAAGCTATAAATCGTGGCATCCAATGTGATATAGATACAGCTCTTTTCTACGAGTCAGAAGTATTTGGTGAATGCTTCTCAACTGAGGATCAAACTGATGCAATGTCAGCCTTCGTAGAAAAAAGGAAGCTGGAAGGATTTAAAAACAGATAGATATTATTTCAAAGCAGGAGGTTTAGTAAATGAATTATGCATTGACCAAAGAACAAGAATTTGTAAAACAAATGGTTAGAGAGTTTGCTCTGAATGAAGTAAAGCCAATAGCAGCAGAAATTGATCAAACAGAAAGATTCCCAATGGAAAACGTAGAAAAAATGGCTAGATATAATATGATGGGCATTCCTTTCCCAGTAGAACTCGGGGGAGCAGGTGGAGATAACCTTTCCTACGTAATTGCTGTAGAAGAGTTATCAAAGGTTTGTGGTACAACGGGAGTTATTCTTTCAGCTCACACATCACTATGTGCTGGAGTAGTTTATTCCTTTGGAACACCAGCTCAAAAAGAGAAATATTTAATTCCTCTTGCAAAGGGAGAAAAGCTAGGTGCCTTTGGATTAACAGAGCCAAATGCTGGAACTGATGCTGCAGGTCAACAGACCACAGCTCACATAGAGGGAGATCATTATGTAATAAATGGTTCTAAGATATTTATAACTAATGGTGGAGTAGCAGATACATTTATAGTTTTCGCTATGACAGATAAAACTAAGGGTACTAGAGGAATTTCTGCTTTCATTGTAGAAAAAGAATTTAAAGGCTTCTCAATAGGAAAGCTAGAAGATAAGTTAGGAATTCGTGCTTCGTCAACAGCAGAACTTATTTTTGAAGATTGCATAGTTCCTAAGGAAAATCTAATAGGTCAAGAGGGAAGAGGCTTTGGAATAGCTATGAAAACTCTTGATGGTGGTAGAATCGGTATAGCAGCTCAAGCTCTTGGAATAGCTGAGGGTGCTTTTGATGAAGCAATCAAATATATGAGTGATAGAAAGCAGTTTAACAAGCCACTTAGCGCCTTCCAAGGTTTACAATGGATGGTAGCTGAAATGGAAGTTAAGATAGAGGCAGCTAAACAATTAGTTTATAAAGCAGCATGGTGTAAAGATCAAGGTCTTTCCTATTCTGTAGAAGCAGCAAGAGCTAAGCTATTTGCATCTGAAGTTGCTATGGAAGTTACAACTAAGGCAGTTCAGATCTTTGGTGGTTACGGATATACTAAGGATTACCCAGTTGAAAGAATGATGAGAGATGCTAAGATAACTGAAATCTATGAAGGTACTTCACAGGTTCAAAAGATGGTTATTGCAGCAAGTGTATTAAAATAGGAGGGGCAATTAAATGAATATAGTAGTATGCATAAAGCAAGTTCCTGATACAAATGAAGTTAAGATTGATCCAAAAACTAATACCCTTATAAGAGAAGGAGTTCCGTCTATTATTAATCCTGATGATAAAAGTGCTTTAGAAGAAGCCTTAGTATTAAAGGATAGTATTGGAGCTCATATTACAGTAATAAGCATGGGACCTCCTCAAGCAGAAAAGGTTCTTAGAGAAGCTCTTTCTATGGGAGCAGATGAAGCTATTCTTATAACTGATAGAGCTTTTGCAGGAGCAGACACACTAGCTACCTCAAATGCACTAGCAGGAGCTATAAGAAAGCTTGATTATGATATTATATTTGCTGGTAGACAAGCCATTGATGGAGATACAGCTCAGGTTGGTCCAGAAATTGCAGAGCATTTAGATATTCCTCAGGTAACTTATGTAGAAAAAGTTGAGCTTATGGGTAATGAGTTAAAGGTTAGACGAGCACTAGAAGATGGCTACGAAGTAATAACTGTTAAAACACCAGTGCTTTTAACAGCTATAAAGGAATTAAATGTTCCTAGATATATGAATATAAAAAATATATATACAGCTTTCCAAAAGGAAGTTAAGATTTGGACGGCCAATGATATAGATGTTGATAAAGCCCTTCTTGGCTTAGCTGGATCACCAACTAAGGTTAGAAAGTCTGCGACTAAGGAAGCAAAGGGACTTGGAGAGTTAATTAACAAGCCAGCTAAGGAAGCAGCAGAATATGCAGCACACAAACTTAAGGAATTACACATTATTTAATGAGTATATAGGAGGGAATAAGATGAATATAGCTGATTATAAAGGGGTATGGGTCTTCGCTGAACAAAGGGACGGAATACTTCAGAAAGTATCCTTGGAGCTTCTTGGAAAAGGAAAAGAGATAGCTGAAAAATTAGGTGTTGAGCTTACTGCAATTTTACTTGGCAGTAATGTAGATAAATTAGCAGAGGAATTAGTGGCATTTGGAGCTGATAAGGTATTAGTTGCAAATAGTCACCTTTTAAAGCATTTTACAACGGATGCTTACACAAAGGTAATAGCTCAGTTGGTAAAGGAAAGAAAGCCTGAAGTTATACTAGTAGGAGCAAGTTATTTAGGAAGAGATCTTGCACCAAGACTTGCTGCAAGACTTGTAACAGGGTTAACAGCTGATTGTACTGGACTTGATGTAGATATGACTACAAGAAATCTTCTTCAGACAAGACCTGCTTTTGGTGGTAATATAATGGCAACTATAGAGTGCCCTGATCACAGACCTCAGATGTCTACAGTTAGACCAGGAGTATTTGAAAAGCTAGCTAGGGACAATCAAGCAAAGGGTACTATTGAAGAAGTTAAATTTGAACTTGAAGAGTCAGATATAAGAACAAAGGTAGTAGAGGCAGTTAAATCTCTTAAGGATATAATGGATATTAGCGAAGCTAAAATCATCGTGTCTGGTGGTCGTGGAGTTGGGACTAAAGAAAACTTTGCTTTATTAAAGGAACTAGCTGAGGTTCTAGGCGGTTCTGTTGCAGCTTCAAGAGCTGCAGTTGAAAATGGCTGGGTTGATAAGGCATTTCAAGTAGGCCAAACTGGTAAAACTGTAAGACCAAATCTATATATTGCCTGTGGAATATCTGGAGCAATTCAGCATTTAGCAGGAATGCAGGATAGTGATTATATAATAGCTATTAACAAGGATGCTACTGCACCAATAATGGGTGCTGCGGATCTAGGCCTTGCAGGAGATCTTAATAGGATAATTCCTGAACTAATAGCGCAAATTAAAGCTATTAAGGCGTAATAAATTACGAGCATAATTTATTATGAGCATAATTTATTAACATGAAAATAAAATATAGGAGGTATAGTGAATGGAAAAGATATATGTAATTGGTGCTGGTACCATGGGATCAGGTATTGCCCAGGCTTTTGCTGTAAAAGGTTATGAGGTTATAATAAGAGATATCAAGGACGAATTTGTAGATAGAGGACTTGCTGGAATCAAAAAGAATCTTTCAAGATTAGTTGAAAAAGGTAAGCTTACAAATGAGGTTATGGAGGATATATTATCTAAAATAACAGGGACTACTGATTTATCCTTAGCTGCAGATTGTGATTTAGTTATCGAAGCAGCTCTTGAGGTTATGGAAATTAAAAAGCAGATATTTAAAGAGTTAGATGAGATATGTAAACCTGAGACTATATTTAGCTCAAACACATCATCTTTATCAATAACTGAAGTTGCTTCAGCAACTAATAGGCCTGATAAAGTTATCGGAATGCATTTCTTTAATCCAGCTCCAGTAATGAAGCTAGTTGAAGTAATAAAGGGTATTGCTACTTCCGAAGAATCCTGTCAGAAGGTTAAGGAATTATCCTTAGCTATAGGTAAGGAGCCAGTTGAAGTTGCTGAAGCACCAGGCTTTGTTGTTAACAGAATACTTATTCCAATGATAAATGAAGCAATTCAAGTACTTGCAGAAGGAACTGCCTCCGCAGCCGACATAGATAAAGCTATGATGCTAGGAGCTAATCACCCAATGGGACCACTTTCCTTATCTGATTTTATCGGTAATGACATAGTTCTTGCTATAATGGAAGTATTATTAAAGGAAACTGGAGATCCTAAATACAGGCCTAGCGCATTACTTAAAAAGTATGTTAGAGCTGGATATCTTGGAAGAAAGAGTAAAAGAGGCTTCTTCGATTACAGAAAATAATATTAGAAGTAATTAAAAAGTCGGTGCATTCGTTGCACCGGCTTTTGTTTTTATTATTCTTCAATAAATTGTGTCAATTCCTTGTTAAATTTGTCACGTTGGTCATAGAACGTGGCATGACCGCTGTATTTAAATGGTATAAGTTTTGAATTTTTAATACCTTGGTTTTGTACTTCCCCTAGTTGAAATGGCACAACTTTGTCATGTATGCCATGAATAATTAAAGTAGGAACATTTATTTTTCCAAGATCAGAAAACAGTACTTCATTTATCCAAGTATTTGCAATAGCCGCAGTTGACCATCCTGCTGCCTGTAATCCCAATTGAAAGAACCAATCAGAGAATGGCTGGGTTATATGCTGAAAGAAAAATATATCACCGAAATCGCGGAGCATTTTAGGACGATCAGTATATGTTCCCTGGATTATATCATCTACAACTTTTTTTGGCGCTCCATAAGGAAAATTGGGCCGCTGGATAAGACTAGGTGCTGCTGCGGCAAAAAGAGCAAGTTTTGACACTCCATATTCTTTATGTCTAGCCATGTACCTAATAGCAATAGATCCTCCTGTAGAATGTCCTGCAAGTGTAAAATCCTTTAAATTAAGTGCATCTACTACGCCTCGAACATCATCTGATAATCGATCGTAGTCATAGCCAGTGTAAGGCTTATCTGATTCACCAAATCCTCTCTGGTCTATACCAATACATCTATATCCCATTTTTGGTAGTTGATCAAACTGATATTCAAACAACTTATGGCTTCCAGGCCAACCATGTAGAAATACGATTGTCTTTTTTCCCTCTGGATTAATATCCTCTACATAAATTTTTACATTTGGTTCTACTCTAACATAGTATCCCAAGTAAAAACCTCCATTATTAAATTTCTTCATTGATATGGTATTCTCTTGGAGATGAAATGGTGAATTACTTTTATTATTTATAGCTCTATAATTGATACACCTTTACCGAATACAGCTTCCCAATCCTCAGCAAAATCCTTCACAGCCTTATTTATGGCAGGCATTTTAAAAGCATCATGTAGCAGGGCAGGTTGAACTGTTGCAGTATGAGCACCACATTCAAAGGCAGTATTTACTTGGCCCATATTTTTAAAGCTTGCTGCAAGTATCTTTGTTGAATAATTATATTTCTCTATCATATTTGCAAAAGTAGAAATAACTTCTACGGGGTTAATATCCATATTTTCCATACGGTTAAAATAGGGCGCAATAAAGTCTGCACCTGCCTCCATAGCTAGAAGCCCCTGTACTTTTGTATATATTGCAGTAGCAGTAACATTAATGCCTTTTGCCTTTAAGGCACGAATTGCTTTTAAGCCTACCTCAGTTACAGGTACTTTAATAAATACCTTATCATCGACATTCTTGAGAATAGCAGCAGCCTCCGCCATAATACCCTCATAGTCCTTTGCAATTACTTGAATATGGAGGGACTTATCCATGCCAATAATTCTGCGAATTTCTTTGAAATGGTTAAAAAATTCAATTTTTCCTAACTGCTTAATAATGCTAGGGTTGCTGGTAACTCCAGTAATTGGAAAGAACTCACTATAGTGTTTAATATCCTCTATATTAGCTGTGTCAAATAAATACTCCATTTTATCATTCTCCTTATCATTTTATAATATCTGTTCAGTACGCAGAATTATGTCATCTTGAGTTTGCTTTGACAATAGGTTGAAGAAGGCACTATAGCCCGCCACTCGAACAATCAAATCTCCATGATCTTCTGGATGCATTTGTGCATCTAATAAAACTTCTCTTGATACAACATTATATTGAACATGGAAACCATGCAAGCGGTTAAAGAAGGTTCGCAGTAGCATAATAAGCTTCATTCTATCTTCCTCTTTTGAAAGCATTTGTGGATTAACCTTTTGGTTTAATAGGACCCCACCTGTAATCTTATCAGTAGGTAATTTGGAAATAGATTTAAACACAGAGGTAGGACCATTTTTATCCATTCCATGACTAGGGGAACAGCCCTCAGCTAGTGGAGAATAAGCCTTACGTCCATCTGGCGTGGCTGGTGTCGATGCCCCTTGGGGTACATTTGCAGAAATCGAAGATGTTCCAGCGTAATATACACCGCCGATTGGGCCACGACCATACCTAGTGTTGTGGTATTTACTAAGCTCATCAATATATATTTGGTAAGCATCCTTTAAAAGTAAGTCAATATAATCTTCATCATTTCCAAATTTCGGTGCATTATTGATTAATGCAGCTTGAATGCGCCTGCCGTCTTCACTATCAAAGTTATTGGTTAAAGCCTCCCATAATTGTGCTGGGGTAAAGAGTTTATCTTCAAATACACATTTTTTAATTGCAGCAAGAGAGTCTCCAAGGTTTGCAATACCAACCTGTAGCCCGCTGACGAAGTCGTAAACTGCGCCTCCCTCTTTTAGAGTTAAGCCACGGTCAATGCAATTATCAACCAATGCTGAACAGAATATATCTGCAGCATCCTGTTCTAGTACCATATCTGCACAGCTATCAATAATAATGCTATGTCGCGTAAACTCACGGATAATTTTATCCCAAGCTGCCATCACTTGGTCAAAGCTTTTCATATATTTAAAGTGACCTACTCCCTGGCATAGTTTAATTCCACTGTCCAGATCCACACCATCATTTAAGGCAATCATAAAGCTCTTAACGAAGTTCAAAAAACTCATACCAGTGCAACGATAGCCCCATTTGCCAGGAATAGCAACCTCAACACAACCTATTGCACTATAATTGTAGGCATCATCTTCCTTAATACCTTTTTCAATAAAACTTGGAATTATAATTTCGTCGTTGTTAAAAGAAGGCATTCCCGTACCTAAGCGGACAACTTCTATACATTCCTTCATAAAGGCATCATCTAGGCCACGGTGATATCGAACAGTTAAATTTGGTTGAGGCAACTTAGTTTGTGCCACGCTTCTTAATATTAAGTAAGATAGGGGGTTAACCGCATCCTTTTTATCCTTTGTTTGTCCGGCAACTGTAACATTCTGATAAAGTGGACTACCAGCACTAAAACGTGTATGACTCCAAGAACGAATTTTATTTATGGTATAGGTTTTTAGCCATAGGTTGGTTAGTAGCTCACAAGCGGAATCTCTAGTAACATTTTTAGCAACAACATCCCTCTCATAAAAGGGGTATAGATATTGGTCCATTCGTCCATAAGAGATGGAGTGCCCGTTAGACTCGATTTGTAAACATAAATGCACAATCCACAGGGACTGTATAGCTTCTTGCAAACTATCAGCTGGCCCATATGGAACCTTGCTTAAAATACGGCTCATTTCTACTAGCTCAGCCTTACGTTTGGTATTAGACTCAGCAAGTGACTTTTTTAAAGCGAGATCAGAATAACGCTTAGCGAAGGCAACTACAGCATCTAAAACAATAATAATACTATTATAAAAATAATACTTTTTTAGATTTTTGTATTCGGTTAAATCTAAAGTCGTAAGTTTTTTCTCCGTACGTTTCTTATAATCTGCTAAACCATAATTTAATACTTTTTCATAATTCACAGCTAAGTGAGCATCCCCAGAGGTAATATTACCCTCTGCTTTTATAATGCCTAGATCATAAAACACTTTACTCACCTCTGGCATAGCTGCTAGGCCACGATCTTTTAGGGTGTTGTGCTCCCAATAAGGGGCAATATTTCTTAGCTCCTTCTTGTTTGCCTCAGTGATATAGAAACGATCCCCATCACGCTTATCAAATTGGTCAAGCTCCTCTATAACCCAATCCATAGCATATTCAGGGAAAATAGGGGCAGAACGATTAGATGAAGCTTGGTTACCAGCAATTAATGTCTGTGGTTCAATATATATGCTCATGCGTTTAAGCACATTCTCAAGCATTAAAGCTCTTCTCAACACCATCGGTTTGTCAGCATGCAACTTGTAACTCTCAGTTGCAAACTTAGCACGCTCTACACAAACCATAGGCTTTGCATTTAATAAATCTTCACGAAAGTCCTGCATCCTTGTAGTTAGTTCCCCAAAGTAATTAATCATTTTTTCTCCTTATAATTAATCAGTAATTTTAGTCCATAAAGACTATTTGTACATTTACATTATTTCTAATTAATAAGTCTTTAGCTTCTTCAGGTATTTTGTTATCCGTAACCAGCGTGGAAATTTCATTCGCTTTAAATTGAGCTACTACCCCTTGTTGAGAGAACTTACTAGATTCAGTTAATACAATAACTTTCTTTGCATTTTCAGCCATTGCTCTTACAGTTTCGCATCTCATATGGTTTTTGCCTGTAAAGCCTGCTTTTTCAGTAAAACCATCTGTACCAACAAATAGTTTATCTACATAAAAGCTTTCTACACATTTACGGGTAATGGGGCCAACAACAACTTGGCTTTCCATTTGGTAATCCCCCCCCAGTAAAACTACCTTAACCTGAGGACACTCCCTAATGTAGGAGGCTATAAATGCAGAATTTGTAATTATGGTAACATCACGCTTATTAGTCGCAAGTTCCTGGGCAAGCAGGGCGCAACAGGAGCCAGATTCAATCATAACTGTTTCACCATTTTCAACTAGTTTTGCAGCTAAGACTGCAATTTTGTGTTTGACTTCATTATTAAAGTCTAAACGTTTGCTTATATCATCGCTGCTAACTATTGCAGCAAACCCATGCTCACGCTTTAAAAGCCCCTTTTTTTCAAGTTGTTCCAAGTCTTTACGTATTGTAACTTGTGAGACTTCTAGCTTTTGCGATAACAAAGCAACTTCAATACGGCCACTTGCATTTACTAGCTCTAGTAATCTTGAATGTCTATTAATCACAGAAAATCTTCCTTTCTTTTTAAAAATTATATAAAAATATTACAAGGTATAGGGAAAAGAAGAAAAATAGTTTCGAATGAAATAAAATGACTTTCATTCATAATTAATTATAACAAATATAGGTTGTAAGTCAATAAAGAGTTTCATTCGTAACAAAAAAATACTCCCTATAAAATAAGGAGTATAAATTTAGGCTAATTATTTTTTATAGAAATTTCCAAGCTAAATCATTTAAACGAATTTCATTTCTGAAAGCTTGGGGATTAGTATCTTTATCTATTACTAAACATTCGATTCCTACCATTTCGGCATAGTCTTGCAATTGCTCAGTAGTTACAAAGTATGAAAAACTTGTGTGATGAGCTCCCCCAGCAAGAATCCAAGACTGGGCAGCAACCTTTAAGGATGGTTGTGGTTTCCATAAAACACGAGCAACAGGAAGTTTTGGTAATGGTATTTCAAGCTTGACTGCATCTACCTTGTTAATAATTAGACGCATACGTCCTCCCATATCTACTAAGGAAGCACAAACGGCTTCACCTGCTCCACCGTCAAATACCAATCTTGCTGGATCAGCTTTTCCACCAATTCCAAGTGGATGAACTTCAACTCTTGGTTTTGTAGCAGCAATTGTAGGGCAAACCTCTAACATATGAGAACCAAGAATCATCTCGTTACCTGGTTCAAAGTGATATGTATAGTCTTCCATAATGGAAGTTCCTTTGCCTTGAGCCATTATTTTCATAACCCTAACTAGAGTAGCAGTTTTCCAATCACCCTCAGGTCCAAAGCCATAGCCTTCAGCCATTAAATGCTGAACTGCAAGACCAGGAAGTTGCTTAATTCCATGAAGGTCCTCAAAAGTGGTTGTGAAGGCACTAAAACCACCTTCTTCTAAGAAAGCTTTCATACCTAATTCAATTTTTGCTTGTTCTAGTACTGAATCTCTTTCAGCACCTGGAATAAGAGTTTCTGGAGAGAAATCATAAAGGCTTTCATATACTTTAACTAGTTCATTTATTTCAGTTTCCTTAACAGCATCAATATATTCTACAAGTTCTCCAACTCCATAACCATTTACTGACCAGCCCAATTTTATTTCAGCCTCTACCTTGTCTCCTTCTGTAACAGCAACATTTCTCATGTTATCGCCAAAACGAGCTACTTTTATAAAGCTTCCTTCAACAAAAGCTACAGCGGAGCACGTCCAAGCAGCTATTCCTTTTATTACTTCAGGATCTTGCCAGTGACCAACTATAACTTTACGGGCTAATCTTAATCTTGCTCCAATAAAACCATATTCACGGTCTCCATGAGCGGATTGATTTAGATTCATAAAGTCCATATCCATAGTGTCCCATGGAATATCTCGGTTAAACTGAGTATGAAGGTGTAATAGTGGCTTTTTTAAGGAAGTAAGTCCTGCAATCCACATTTTAGCAGGTGAGAAGGTGTGCATCCAAGTTATTATACCAGCACAGTTGTCATCAGAATTTGCTTCTATACAAAGTTTTCTAATAGCATCAGAAGTAGTTACTATTGGCTTGAAAACAATTTTAAATGGAATAGTAGCATCTTTATCTAAACTTTCAGTTATTATTTGAGAATGCATAGCTACTTCTTCTAAAACTTCTGGTCCATAAAGATGTTGACTTCCCGTAACAAACCAAAATTCGTAAGGTCTTAATTCTAACATATTTATCCCTCCAATATAATTCTATTATTTTTGACCATAATAAGAGTTAGCACCATGTTTTCTCAAGAAATGCTTATCCAAAAGTACTTGATCTATAGGCTTTATTCCGGGAGTTAAAGAACAGGTATAATAAGCCATCATTGATATTTGCTCAAGTACAACTGCATTATGTACAGCCTCGAAGGCATCCTTACCCCAAGTAAAGGGACCATGGTTATTTACAAGAACTCCAGGAACATAAATTGGGTTTATATCTTTAAAAGTATCTAGGATTATATTACCAGTTTCCTTTTCATATTCACCTTTTATTTCCTCAGGAGTCATTTTTCTAGTACAAGGTATTTCACCATAAAAATAATCTGCGTGAGTGGTTCCAAGTGCTGGGATTCCTTTCCCTGATTGAGCCCAAATCGTAGCCCATCTGGAATGGGTGTGAACTATACCCCCCACTTCTTTGAATTCCTTATAGATAGCAAGGTGAGTAGGGGTATCAGAGGAGGGGTTTAAGGACCCCTCTACTATATTCCCATCAAGATCAACTACAACTAGATTTTCTAATTTAAGCTCCTCGTAAGGAACACCACTAGGCTTTATTACCACAAGATTTTTTTCTCTATCTATTCCACTTACATTTCCCCAAGTGTAGGTTATAAGTCCCTTTTTAGGAAGCTCTAGATTAGCCTCTAGCACAGATTGCTTTAGTTTTTTTAACATTTAATTCCCTCCTTGACTATTTTGCTTCTGCCTTTATTTTTTTAAGTCGTTTCATGGCATCATTAGCGCCTCTACCAAAGTAGTCGTGTAGGATTTTATATTCTGCGTAAATTTTATTGTAGACTTCTACATTTTCAGGAATTGGTTTATAGTATTCTTCTTTC
>DATCIH010000016.1:0-24064 GCA_036507955.1 Clostridiaceae bacterium
ATCAATCAGTTTTGAGAAAAGATATTCATCATTAATCTTCTGAGTAAATGAGAATGGTAGATCATTATCAATAAACTTCCATTCATTATCTATATAAACAGGGCAGGTATAAATGAAATCTACCCCAAAACTTTTCATTAAATTATCTTTGTATGTATGTGCTTTTCGAATATCTCCTGATTTATAATAAATCAGATCCCCTCTTGACGCTTGGAATTTATTATTATTACATATAAACTCTGCCTTACCATCATAAACCAGCATAAGGTTACTATTACTCATGCGGACGTTAAGTGTCCAAGTTGAAGTGGAGTTTCTATCAACTACATATAACATCTCTGGAAGTATTTCATATAAATACCTTGTTGAATTTATATCCATAGCATGCCTCCTAAATTAACATTGATATAATACAATACAACTATATATTATATCACCAATTAGTATTATTTTTCATTTGCAGTTCAATTTATACCCTTTTATATATTAAACTTTTTAGCTTCTTATTACAACACCTTTGCTGTTTTCTAACTATAAAGTAGTTTATAAATATCTTAATTATTCTATTTTAACAGCCTCACTTTGCGCTATTAAACATAATTCAACAGCTTTAAATACATGTTCCTGAGTCATTGCATTTTCTGTTCTGTTTAGTAAATCAAGAATTAGCTGCCCAAAGAATGGGAAGCCTACCTTACCTTTTACTTCTATATGCTGTTCGCCATCTTTGTTTACAAGATATACATGATCTGTTGTGGACTCTCTGGCTACATCTATATATTTTCTAAGTTCAATATATCCATCTGTTCCTAATATAAATAGACGGCCATCACCCCAAGTACCAAGTCCATCTGGTGTGAACCAGTCTAATCTAAAATATCCTGTTGCACCATTATCTCCAAGCAAGGAAACATCTCCAAAGTCTTCAAAGTTAGGATGATCCTTGTGAGTATAATTAGCTACTCTTGGATTTTGAATTACTGCATCCTTTGCTCCAGAGAAATATAAAAATTGTTCTAATTGGTGACATCCTATATCACAAAGTATCCCACCATATCTGTCTTTCTCATAGAACCAGTCATCCCTCGTATTCCCTTCGCGATGAGGTCCTAGTCCCATAACCTGCAGAACTCTTCCTATTGCGCCCTGCTCAACTAATTGACCTGCATATACTGAGCTTTCATTATGAAGTCTTTCTCCAAAGTATACTGCAAATTTCCTTCCAGTCTCTTTTACTTTTGCTTTGGCCATCTCAAGCTGCTGAAATGTAGTAAGTGGTGCTTTGTCCGCAAAATAGTCCTTACCTGCATCCATTGCACGAAGTCCTATAGCACATCTATCTGAAGGAATAGCTGCACTGGCTATTAATTTTACAGAGCTATCCATCAATATTTCTTTTTCAGACTGAGCAGCCTTAACTTCAGGGTATGTCTCACAAAATTTTAAGACCTTATTAATATCCTTATCATAAACCCATTTAAGCTCTGCTCCTGCTTCAATAAGTCCATTACACATTCCATAAATATGACCATGATCGAGTCCTATAGCTGCAAAAATAAATTCTCCCTCTTTGCATACTCTATTTGGTTTTCCCTTTGGAGCATAGTTCATTCCACTTTCTTTAGACATAATTATACCTCCCTACCAACTGTTATATCTTCATTATCAAAATTCTGAAGACTAGTAGATTTTTCGTAAAAATGTGGTACACTAACCTGAATTCCTGCTACTGTATAAAATGGATCATCCTTAGATAGTGGTAGCTTAACAGGCTGCTTTAGCGTTGCCGATTTATAAATTGCAGTTATTAATTCTAAAGCTGTCCTTCCGTCTTCTCCTGGTACTAATACCTTTTCTCCAGTTTCAAAATAGTTAAGTACATCATTAATTTCAGCTGCGTGCCCTATGTACTTTGTTTCTGGAAGACTTTCATAATATTTTTGTATTTTTTGCTCAAGACTTTCATTTCTCTCAGGAAATCCATTAGATTTTGAGGTAGAAGCATAAACCTTCCAAGGCGCCGATATTCTTGCATTTTTGCCTTGGAATATAACCTGTTGCTCTTCACCATGATGAACAACAGAACTTGTTATTTGCCCAAGAGCTCCGCTTTTATATTTTAGAATGGCTATAGAAATATCCTCTACTTCAGCATTATCGTGAGAGGTATTACTCATAACAGCCTGTACCTCTTCTGGAAGCCCCATCATCCAAGATACCATATCGATATGATGTACTGCATGGTTTAATGTACATCCGCCACCTTCCTTTGCCCATGTACCTCTCCACCATAAATCATAATAACTATGTCCTCTCCACCAGAATGAGTCTATCTGCGCATGTACTATTTCACCTGCAAGTCCAGAATCTAATGTTTTTTTCAATTTCATAAATGCCGTTCTATAACGATTTTGAGCCACTATTGCAAGGAGTTTATTATTTCTTTTAGCTGCCTCAAGCATATCATCGCATTCTTTAAGTGAAGCCGCCATTGGTTTTTCCCCTAATACATTCTTACCAGCATTTAAACTATCTATTGCTATTTCAGCATGTACATAAGGTGGTGTGCATATGTCAATTAAATCAATATCTTCTCTATCCAAAATCTTTTTATGATCATCATATACATCTGCATCCACCAGATTGAATCTCTTTTTCTTTTCTTCTGCCTTCTCAGGGTATATATCCACTAGGGCCACAATTTTACACCTGTCAGGAAACTGCAAATAACCCTTAATATGCTCCTGGGATATACCTCCAGTACCTACTATTGCTACATTTATCATAAAAAATCATCCTCCTAATTTTGTATTCTCATGTAAAATTATAATTGTTTTATATATAATGGACCATACAATATATAATCCCATTTGTACTATTTAGCTATTAATTTATATATTGCAACTAGAGGATTTTTATATTCCTCATAATTCTTCGCCATATTAGATTCTTCACAACTTCCTGTATGGATATAGATTCTTTGTTTGAATGTATATTTATTACCAGAAGTTAATCTATATCCATTTCCAAAGTGAAAATTGGATGATGTAAATGCACCGGAGTTCCTTACAAACCATTTAGTCGGATAGTCATCAGAATCAGGATGCAAAAATATTGCTATACCTACATCAATATTAGTTTTAACTGGTACCTTATCTTTTAATTCAACTCCGTTCAAGAAAATCCCACTATAATCTACATCTAAAAGCTTTCCACTATAATCAACCCAATCAGCTTCCTGACCCATTAATTCTTTCTCACCCTTTTTCCCCGTTGACGAAGTAATTGTTCCTGTATGTAAAACACTTAATTGTTCATTAACACGAATAAAAGGAAATCCGCCTTCCTTAGTGTTACTAAATTGTACATCTCCATCTGTTGCATGAAGCTGTGAACAAACATCAATATATCGAGCTTCATTTGGAAGATTGTAAATACGCATAGTACGTGTCTCTTTTAATAATCTCTCACCTTTTGCAGAACACCAATCAATAACATCAGTAATCTGTCCAATTACTGTTCCTCCGAAGTGGGCAAGAAATTTAATGTGACTTTGGCGTCCTTCTCCACGAAATTCGTGATATAACTGATGCCCATTAACACCATCATGTCCCCACCATAGACCATGATGATGGAGATGATCGTCTGGTCCATCCTGAATTAGACTTTTCGCCTGCGGTCCTATTAATGGATAATAATATGGTTTCATGAGTTCGTGAGAATAAAGATATCTTGTAAACAATTTACCTCCAATGCTCACAATTGTTCTTGCATTACTTTCCTGATTATCAAGGAAAACACCAGTTGTTTTTGCCCATGGATTATATGCATGACCATCAGGTAGCACGACCTCTTCTTTCTCTCTGCTCATTATTAAAAATGTATAAACTTTCTCATCCATATTTAAATCCATGTTATTTACAAGTATAAACATATTGTATTCAGTTTCAATTTCTTCTGGAGTTGCTCCCATCCCATAAGGACTTATCTGACAATTTAATTCAACATTTGTTGTTTCATCAATTAAATAGAGTTCATTATTGATTCCCTTCCAACATTCAAGCTCTTTGTATTCTTCCTGTGTAAATTTAAGTATAGCTATTGATGGCTGAGAAATATTCTTTGAAAGCTTTATTTGAACCTTTTTATTAAACATTTATAAAGTACACCTCCATATATTAATATTTATAAATTAAGAAAAAGGGAATAACTCTTAATAAATTATCCCCATTTTCTAGTTATATTTATTTTTTCACTTTTGCCTGCATTGCAGTATAAATCTTAATACTTTCATCTTTTACTGCCTGACCACCATTTGCCATGTATTCCTTTACTTGCTCATCATATAACTTGTCAAAGTCAGCAGGTTTTGCTGTTACAAGTTTAGCATACATCTCAGCTGTTTTATCAAGCAGAGATTTAGCATACTTAGCATCTGAGTCTCTTGGAGTATCAAACCAGAAATATTGGAAAGCATCAACAGAAGCTATTTGCATTGCCTTTGTCGCTTCAGCTTCATATCCTGGGTAACTTTTTGCAATTGCTTTTACATTTTTAGCAGGGTCTCCAAGCTGGGTGCCGTTATAAATTATACAATAGTCAACATTTGATGGAGAGTACATTTGTTTATCACCTGTTTGTGGAAGTAGTTGTGGAATGCCATCAACTAATTTATAGCCAGTACCTTCTTCGCCGTTTTGTAAGAAGAACGTAACTTTAGGATCTGCCATCCAATTCAAGTATTTTACTGCTTGAACAGAATTCTTACTAGCCTTTGGTATTATTATAAACATACCATTAGTTGTGTATTGATTCTTATAGTGTTTTCCATCATAATTTGTAAATGCATCAACTGGAGTAAGTACTGCCCCAGGTACACTCTTCTTTAAATTATCATATATACCAGGAGTTGATCTTAGAGGGGTATCAAAATTTCCAGCCATGAATCCAGTTTTACCATTTGAATTATCACTATCAGATTGTTTTGCTGTTTTATCTATAGCAAAATCAGGACTTATTAATTTTTCATTATATAACTTATTAGCAAATTTTACTCCTTCTTTGTTACCCGGTTTCTGCCAATCAGGTAGGACTGCAAAATCTTCTTCACTCATTTTCGTCCAAAATGATTTAATTAAGTTTGAAAAGTTATAATTAACATCACCACCAACTCCCCAAGGAATAACTCCTTTTACACCACCTGGATTTTTATCTCTAAATGCAACCAAAGTATTGTAGAATTCATCTGTAGTTGTAGGTGCCTTCATCCCTAATTTATCTAGCCAATCCTGTCTTATATACTCTACGTTATTAGCTAATATGGTTCTCATAGCTGGTATAAACATCTGCTTGCCATCAAAAAGTCCATAACTTAATACATCTTTACCAAGATATTTAGTTAGATTCTGGCCATATTTTGACATTAGACTGTTAAGTTCTGTTACTCCTCCTTGTTTAACAAAATTATAAACTACACTTTGAGTATAAGTAAAACATATATCTGGTGCCTGGTTCGCTGCCATCATTATATTTAACTTCTCAACTTCTTGAGTTCTTGGCACAGGAATATAATGAACTGCAACATTATTATCTTTTCCAAAATTATCATTCACATATTTTGTCCAATAGTTGTTGTCAAGTGGAGCTTGACCTGCTTTAGCCCTATCGAAAACCTCTACATTCAATGTGGTTGGTGGTCCAGTAGTTTTATCTGATTCATCTACAGCAGACTTCTTTGAGTTACATCCAGACATTACACTTACTAAAACCAATAGGGATAAAGATAGACCTAGACATTTTTTAATACGATTATTCAAATAGATCACCCCTTAACTTTATTTCTTTGTAAAATTCCTATAAAGCTTTAGAATATGTTTAACTTTATAAGAAGAATATATTATCCTTTAACTGCACCTATCATTACACCTGATACAAAGTATTTCTGCAACCAGGGATATACTATAAGTATTGGAATTGTAGCAAACATTACGCTTGCAGCCTTTAGAGCCTCTGGCGCAATACCTGCGCCTCTACCCCCTTCTGCCTGTTGAATATCCAATTGCTGACTGATACTTATAATTTGATATAGCTTTAATTGTATTGGATAAAGAGCAGGTTTACTAATGTAGAAAAGTGCATCCATAAAACCATTCCATCTTCCAACTGCATAGAAAAGACTAAGTGTTGCTATTACAGGCATGGATAAAGGTAGTACTATTTTTATAAGTATACCTATGTCAGTGCATCCATCAATAGATGCTGATTCTTCCAGACTATCCGGAAGAGATGTAAAAAATGTTTTAAGTATTATCATATTATAAACGCTTACTAATCCTGGAAGTATTAGACTCCACGATGTGTCTAATAAGTGCATATTTTTAACTAAGAGATAATCAGGTATTAAACCTCCGCTGAAATACATTGTTATAACTATTATGAGTAATAAAAAATTTCTTCCCTTTAGTCTCTTTTTTGTTAGCGGATATGCAGCACAAATGGTGAATACCATGCTCAGAACTGTAAAAGATGCAGTGAGCACAATAGTATAAAAAAGTGAATGTAGCATTGCACTATCCCTAAAAACAGTTTTATAAGTTTCAAGATTAAACCCAATTGGGAATAATGTAATTTTCTGTGAAACTATGGCACTATTTGAACTAAAAGAAACTGCAATAATATAAAGGAACGGAACTAAGCATACAATTACCCCAGAAACCGTAAATAAAATAATTATTAAATCAAATATTCTTTCTTTTAACTTAACACTCATAATGACACCTCCTTTACCAAATTCCTTGTTCGCCACTTTTTTCAGCTATAAAATTAGCGCCAAGTAAAAATATCAAACTTACAACGGACTGAAATAGACCAACAGCCGTCGCTCGTGTAAAGTCACCTGACCCAAGACCAACTCTATACACAAAAGTACTGATTACATCAGAGAAGTCTTGCACAAGTGGATTACCAATGATAAATGGCCGATCAAAACCTATGGATACCATTCTTCCAAGTTGTAATATAAGCAGAATAATAACTGTAGGCTTAATACATGGTAACGTTATATGCCATATTCTTCTTAATCTATCCGCACCATCTACTTCGGCAGCTTCGTATAGTTCTTTTCCTATGCCAGTTATAGCAGCGAGATAAATAATAGTCCCCCATCCTATACTCTGCCATACTCCTATGCCTAGGTATGTAGCCAACCAATGCCATTTATCAGATAGAAACGGCACTGCAGTACCTCCAAGCGACTTTATTACTCCATTTACTAGACCATTAGATGAGAATATTTGATAAGAAATATCTCCTACAATAACCCAAGATAAAAAATGTGGTAGATATAAAAGAGTCTGAGTTGTTTTTTTAAACGTTAAATTCTTTAGCTCATTCAATATAATTGCTAGTATTATTGGTGCAGGAAATCCAACAATCAAATCTAAACCGTTAAGCATTAATGTATTTCTTACTACCTTGTAAAAATCTGCCATTGCAAATAATTCCTTAAAGGCTGTAAGGCCTATCCATTTGCTTTTTAAAACTCCCTGAAATATGTTATAATCCTTAAAAGCAATCAATACTCCATATAGAGGTCCATACTTAAATATTATAAAATATGTTATTGGGAGTAATAATAAAAGATAAAGAAATTTGTCTCTTTTTAAATAGTAGATAAATCCCATTTTATTTTTTTTTCTTGGATTAATTTTGAAATCGTTTACCACAATAGCGTCTTTCATTTCAATTCCTCCTTTATATTAGTTTATTTCATAACTCTGAACTTAAGTGATTAAAAGCGATGGAATAATATATACAAAGATTGACCAACTCTTATTTCTCCAAACATTGTATGTATTTGGTAACAATAATATAGCAGAAATTAGTATTTAGTTCAACAATGACAATTACTTTAGAATTCATTTTTAATTATATTGGCTAATTTAAACACATTTAAGTAAAATTAATGGCGTTTAAGCAAGTTTGTATATATATATGTTACTTTTGTTTGTTAAACTCCTTGGAATTCTAATATTACGAGATAACCAAATGATAAATCGACTATGGCTAACAATTAAAGGTAAAACAGAAGTGGCTATATTATCCATACAGCCACTTCTAATTTAAATAGCTACAACATTTTTTTATTTCTATACTCGCCAGGAGTTATCCCTTCATATTTCTTAAAGAATCTTGTGAAACTCTGATCATTATTATAGCCAAGATTTGTTGCTATATTTTTAATGCTCAATTTCGTTTTTATTAACAATTCCTTTGCTTCTTTAACTCTTATATTATTTATATAATCAATAATACTTTCTCCAACTTCATCCATGAATATTTTTCTTACATGAGAATAACTTAATCCAATGGACTCTGAGATATCTTTTATACCTATATCCTTTTGATAATTATTAGTAATATACTCAATAATACTATCTAGTTTTTCCCTATTAGAATATATTGTATTATTATGGAATTCTATTATTTGTGAATAAATGTCTGACAACCAACATCTTATTTCTTGTATAGTCTCCTTTGCAGAGAGTTCATAATATATATTGAATTTGGCACCAAAGATATCATATATATTTAAATGTTGTTCTAGAAGATACTTAACAATAGTGTTTCCAACTAGTTGTGTAAATATTTGTATAATATTTTCACTCGATAAGCTGCACTTATGAACCAAATCATCAACTAATTCATCTAATGTCAACTCTAGACATTCTTTAGACTGTGATTGTAGAGAATTCAATAGATATTCTTCTATTTTAAAAGGGTAATAATAATTGAAACTAGTAAAAAATTCATTCCATAATATAACATTATTACTACCTAATTTCAATTTTTGCTTTAAGGCCGTCTGTGCTTCAAAGTATGAATCTTGAATTTCTGCTACTCCACAGTGGCACATACCTATACCAATAGTAATGCTATTTTCAAGTACCTTAGCTATCTCTTCTTTTACCTTTATGAAGCTTTGCTCAAGTATTTGCTGAACATTATCACATTTATCAGTATTAACTATAAGCACTGTCTCTCCCTTGCTTAAATTTAGGCTTTCACAAAGAAAATTTACCTCTATAACTTCACTTGATACCTGTGATATAAGATTTTTCATGTAATACTTCTCTTCACGATATAATTTGGTAAACTCATTATATTTATCAATTGATATTACAGCACAGATATAATAATTATATATAAATCTTTCATTAGCTATACTTATATCCATTTCACCGGATATATCGCCATTTAATAAATTTTTTAAGCAATTATCTTTAATATCTATTTTATTTTTTTCTAGTATATCGAAAAGTGCCTTATCTTTCTTAATTAGCGTGTTAAATGCTCTATGAAGTATAGACATTTCGTCCCCATCACCTATGATATCAATACCTTTTGTTGTCTTAATATCATTAATAAGTTTCTCTAAAGGACTGGATATTCTTTTAGATATAAAAAAAGAAATTAATATTCCAATTACCATAATAAATAATGACATGTAAACAGTAGTTATTCTAATTGAGCTTACTTTATTTGACAGAGAAGTAATGGGAAATACTCCAATAAATATCCAATTATTAAAATTAGATTTTAAAAATGATACAATAGACTTATTTCCATCTATAGTTGTTGTAAGATATCCCTGTGAAGACTTATTATTTAAAATCTTTGACATATAATCATCTTTTGATAAATTCTTAGCCAATAGTTTCGTATTAGAATTAGTAATAATGTCCCCATTATTATTTGTGATAAATATATAGCCCTCTGTATTAGCATTGCTGCCATTTATAATATTATTTACTGCATCTTCTTTTATGTTTACCACAAGTGCACCATTTAAGTTAGTTGTGTATGGAGTTAATGGATAAATATATGTCATAACATAATTCATTGAAAAGTTCGTTTTATCATTTTTAGAATCATTACTTGGAATCCTTGTTGTAAGCATGGATAAAGGAACTTTCTTGTTTTTGTAGTCATCATAATACTTTATCCACCCTGTATCCCCTAGTAAGTCTTTTTTAACTAGATCATTATTAGAAGTGAAGGTGTAATCAAAATCATCAAGATACAGGTATACGGAATCATATTTATCATTTACTCTTACAAGTTCTGATAAAATATCTAATACATGTAAAACCCTAACTATATTATTTCCATTTGTTATGTCAATTTCTCCATGGAAATTATTTAGTTCATTAATTGTAGTATCAACTGAAAGCCTTACTGCCTCTTTAAACACACTATCTTCTAACTGCACTAATGTGTTCTCAGCTACTTTAAGCTTACCAATGCTGTTATTACTAATTTCCATTTCAGAATTCTTTAAAACCTCATAGTTAGATATGGTATTAATTATTATTACCGGCAAAATCAATAGAAGCGTTAGGCAAATAAAAAGTTTTTTAAAAAATGAGTTTGCTTTCATAAAATCCTCCAACCATATTTTATAATTTTAATACCTCTTATGCTGATACAGTAATCGATTTCTTTTTTATCATAAAGGATTGTTATTATACACGTGAATAATCAATTAAACATTTAGCGAATGTCCTCTTCTTAATTACTAGTAAATTTTTTTATCTATATTATATCATACAAAGAAGTAAACCGACATGAACTATATAGCTAAATTTGTAGTATATAAATATATCTTATTTTTTAATTTTGTTATAAAACATGTTTAGAGGTAAATTAAATACGCAGCATTTCCAATTATTTTGATACAGAAAAACATCACATCTCATAAGAGTGTGATGCCTAAATTATAGCATTGAGACCTGAAATATAGAGAGACTTCTTTCAACAAGAGTTGCACTTCTCTTTCCGATACGATTTAACAATGTTTAATGAAACTATATGTTAGAATACTATACTAATTTACTAGAGTAGTCTTTTTATTTTAAACTTTGTTTTATTATTTAATCGAAAATTCTTTCTTCGCTTATTCCCATATTTAGAGGTTTGGGTTTTTCACAGGTACTTTTTATTTTATAATGTTTTTCTTCATTGGAAGCATCATAAAATCCCTGCATGATATCCAATACGTGATATGCCAATTCACCATTTGCCCTATTAACACATCCGTGTAAAATTCAGGATCCGGATGCCAGCCTTCATGACCATGATTCATCATGAAAGCAGTTGCAGCAATAGGCTCCCCTATCCTTTTACCTGCTTCAATTGCAGCTATGCAGACTTCTGCATGTACTCTAGGAATCGTAAGATTTAATACGATTTTTATCTCAGGATCGGACAATAACTCATTAATAGGACATGCTTTCTGAATCCCAAATTCGGCAGCTCTTGCTCTTGCCTTATCCATATTAATATCCGTACAGGCAACTACTTCTACTGCTTGAAAATCATTTTTAAGATTTTTAAGGTAAATTCCACTTATAGTGCCACAACCAATTACACCAACTTTAATCCTCTCCAAAATATTAATACACCCCAATTTTTTCATATTTCAATTCATCACAGTGAAGTACTTAATATTATTTTACATAGTCTCGCCAGCAGTGTACAGGTTTCCACTTCAAAAGTCTTTTGGCTTTATCATTACTTATTAAGGTTTCAAATCCATTTAGTGATGTTTTAAATTCTTTCACCTCTGGAAAAATAGCTTTCATTAGATCTCTGCTTTTAATATTCATTGCATTTTCATTTGCAACAATGTTTATATTAACTGCCCCAAGATCTTCTGCCTCTACTGCTAAACGGCAGGCATTCCCTATATCACGGGCATCGATATAATTCCAAAGATTCCTTATTTTCTTTTTGGGATCATTAATAATATCATGAAAATCAGCATACATTTCAGGGGTAATGACATTACCAAGTCTCATTGAAACTACTTGCATACCAGTTCTTCGATTAAATGCAGCAGCCATTTCTTCTCCTACAACCTTTGAAAGTCCGTAGCTATCCTCCGGAAGCTGTGGATGTTCCTCATCTACTGGAACATATAGCGGTGGGAAAGAATTACCTGCAAAACAAAAGCCATATGAAGATTCACTTGATGCAATTACTACCTTTTTAATTCCTAAGACTGACGCAGCTTCAAGTATATTGTAAGTACACATAACATTGTTTTCAAATACTACTTCATTCGGATACGAAAACGCATTAGGAATGGCAGCTAAATGTACCACCGCATCTGCACCTGATAATACACCATATACCTCACCTAAATTTCTCAAATTTACAATTACTGTCTTGCACAAATTCTCTTGAGGTAGCTTTGCATCTGCGTTTACTATTTCATATCCTTGCTCTATAAACTCTTTAACTACCCATTTACCCAGTTTCCCGCTTCCACCAGTAACAACTATCTTTTTCAAAAAATACCTCCTATAATACCCATATTTAGTTAATTTATCAAGTTCTGAATTAAGCGCTTTAAGTCTACATTAAAAAGAATAACCAACCTATTAATTAGATTAGTTATTCTTTTATTAAACTTACATAATTTATGAAATTAACTTAAAGCCTGAGGTGAATTTGGATCCATCTGCATAAATTCAATTCTATTACCATCAGGATCTTTAGTCCAACATTGAAAATTCAAATCTTTACCCTGACTTGGTTTTGCATCTAATACGATACCATTTTTTTCAAGTCTATCAGCAATTTCGTAAATATCATCAACTTCATAACAAGTATGATCTGAACCTATTCTTTTATGTGTAAATGTATTTGCTTTAATACCACCATAAAATAACTCTAAAAATTGCCTGTCCGCTATTTTTAAGTATATTAACCATGGATTATTTTGTTTATCATTTAATTCGTAGAATTGTCTAAATCCTAAAATATCAATATAGAAATGTAAAGTTTTTTTCATATCTTTTGTAACAAAAGCTGTATGTGATATACCCTTAATCATAATATTCCTCCGTTTTATATATATTTATTAAATACTATATTATTATCGAATTAAAATTTAAGATGTGGTGACTCTGGATTTAATTGAACAAATTCTACGCCGTTACCATCTGGATCTGTCACCCAGCAGTTATCATTTGAATCTAGTCCAGGTCCTGGCTGACTATCTAATTTATATCCAGCTGCTTCAATTTTTTTACCTAATTCATATATATCATCTACCTCAAAACAGAAATGGTGATAACCGATAATATCAGATTTTACTTCACTTTCTTCTGTGCCGCCGTAGAATAGCTCTAAAAACTGTGTATCAGAAACCTTTAAATAAATAATCCACGGATTACCTTGATCATCCTTTAAATCGAAAGCCCTTTTTAATCCAACTACATCGCAATAAAAATGTAATGATCTTTCCATATCCTTAACCTTGAATGCATTATGTGCTACACCTTTAATCATAATTAATACCTCACTTAATAAAATTTATTTATATAATTTTTACTACCTGTCCAGTTCTTGAGGACTCTAAACATGCACAAATTATTTTAAGATCAGTGAGTCCTTCTTCACCTGAAATATCAGGTGTAATATTATTTTTAATACAGTTAATGAAAGCATTGATTATACCAGAATTAGATTGTTTTTCATTTGTTTGAATTGCTCCAACTTTGAAAAAGACCTCATCTCCATTCTTTTTATAAATAGCTATATCATAATTAGGATTATCGTATATCTTGATAATTCCATTTTTACAATAGACTTCTGTTGAATTTTCTTCGATTCCATAGTTTGTCCAACTTACATTGATGCCGCCTATAACTCCCTTATTTGTTTTTAATATACATAAGCATTATCTTCATAAAATCCTATTATATTACAATCTTGGTTTTCTTTATATTCTGGAGCATGCCTTAATTTTGTAATGGACCCACATCCAATAATCCCAACATTAATCATTTGATACCCTCCCTTTTGAATCTAAAGCATAGGACTTACTTCAAACTATATTTCTTAATATAGTTTGTCATGTTTTCTGCAGCCAAGGTATAATCCTCCTCACAGGAAAGATGTTCTAACATAAGTGGAATTTCCGGGTTAACTCTACTTACTTCATTTATGAAAGAGGAATAATCTAAACTGCCTTTTCCAATAATTACTTCGCTTAAGTGTACAGTTAAATCTCCAGCCAAGGATATATCTTTAACATGGCAACTTTTAATATATGGCCCAAGTCTTTGAAAACAATCTTTAATAATGTCTCCGTTGCAATAATACTTTTGTGGACTTGATATTATATTCACAGGATCTAAATGGACTGCAAAATGTTCTCTATCTATTGCCTTAATTAATTCAAGGTAAGAATCTGTAGAATCAGGATACATCCATGGCATTAGTTCTAATGCATAAAATGTTTTCTTGGGCTTTACTGAATCTATAATATCTCTTACAACATCCACAATCATTTCAAAAGTTTCTCTTGTCAAATTATCAGGATGTGGTCCATCCCAAAGTTCACCTCTGGAACCAGATATATTTACACAACATAAAGCTCCGACCTTGTCTGCTAAATACAATTGTTCTTTACAGTATGAAGTAGCCTTTTTTCTTGTCGTTTCTTCTGAACTTAGAGGATTACTCCATGCACCAACTTCAGAAATAATTATATTATTTAGTTTTGCAGCATCTACATAGCTTTTAATTACAGCATCTGACTGCTTGCTATCTACAGGGCAATATGCTGCATTGTACATAAGCCTTTTTAGTTCACTAATCCACTCAGCCGGATTACTAAATTTACTTAGCACTGGTCCACCAAATCTCATTTTTAACACCTCCTTAATTATAATTAATATTTAAATAGGCATTTCATTGCCTATTTAATCGATATAAATAGAATGGTCCCTTAGGCATTTTTATAATTGTAAGGTTAACTTTATTACCTCCATCCTCTATTCCGTAGGTAACATAGCCGGTTTGATATATAACCACTACCACATCCCCTATTAAAGCAGTTCCTCCAGGCAGGCTATTACTGGCAATTGTTTCACTTACAGGAAGACTTGAGGTATTGTCGTAGCTTACTAATATAGAAGAAGCTGAAGAGCCATAGAAGTACCTATATTGGCCTTAACCTGAGTCAAGGCAGATGCTACTGCATTAGTGTCTGTTGTATGATTTGCTATATAGGTGAGTATGGTGTTTACATCCTTTCCAGACATATTTTCCAAAAAAGACTTAACCAAATAAACATTAGTTCCTACAGAATTATTTTTCATTTGTTTTCTCACTGTAGCAAAATGTAAAGCCTTTTTCCTTCTTCAAGGAACTCACCATCCTAATAAACGTCATTATCAACATTTTAATACACATTGTTATAATATGCACTAAAAATTTAAAAGGTAGCTCATACCTTCTTTTATCGTATTATATACAAATATGGAATTTTTTCTACTGTGAATTATATTGTAATGCTAACCCTTAATGCTATAATAATAGCAAATACAACTTAGGAGCGATTTATGAAAAACAAAGTTAAAACAAATATCTTTCTAGGTTTAAGCATGTTTATATTTGTAATAATAATTAGTGTTTCCTGCCTATTTTTAACTGGGAACCTATCTATTTTTGGGTTCAATATAAATCACAACAAGGTTATTGAAAATTCATCAACAAAAAAGAATACAATTGAAGCTTCAAAAGTTGATAATAATATAGAAAAAGCTACTATAAGTATAAAAGCTGGTGATAGCGGAGATAAGGTTACAGAAGTTCAGAAAAAGCTCTACAATATAGGTATGGACGTATCTGTAGATGGATCCTATGGTCCTATGACAAGCTCTAAAGTATCTTCCTTTCAAAAAAGCTATTCCTTAGCTGCCACTGGAATAATAGATAATGAAACCTACACTAAACTTATGGGTATGAAAGATATAAGAACCTACGGCAAAAGCATTCCAGATATATTAACGTCTGCAGATGGCTCAAATCAAGTGATAGTCGTAACTGCAGCAGATTACGGAACCTATCACATATCTCTTAAGGCTTATGAAAAGAAATCTGACACCTGGGAACTATTTGATAGTGTCACTGGAGTTATCGGGAAAAATGGTTTTTCTGATAATAGAAAAGAAGGAGACCTTTCTACCCCTACAGGTAAATATAGCTTTGCCTTCTTATTTGGCTGGGCAGATAACCCTGGCTTTAAATTGGATTTTAAGAAATCTGAAGTTGGAGATTACTGGGTCTCAAATAAAACCTTGTCAGAGTATAATGTTTGGATTCATTATACAGGTAATCCTGATTCCCGCTTTCTTGATTATGAGGCTCTTTGGAAGCAACCACTATTTAAATACGCAGCAGTTATAAATTTTAATTACGGCGCAGATAAAGTATTAACAAAAGGTAGTGGCATCTTTCTTCACATAGCTCCTAAAAATGGTGGTTTCACCTTAGGATGCGTTGGTATCGAAGAAAGCCATTTAATCAAGCTATTAAAGTGGATGGACCCTGCTAAAAATCCTGTTATTATTATGGGCGTAAAGGGTCATATTTAAATTATTTATTTTCATGGAGTAGATTTTGAATACATTGAAATACCTAATAAGTTTCACACAACTTTTCACCTGTGGGAAGATGAAGTTAAGAACTATATGCTAACAGATGTTGTAGAGATTCATTTCATAGAGATGGAGAAGTTTAGAAAGTTAGAAAAAAAAAACTTAAAAGAAGATAAGCTGCAAAGGTGGCTATCTTTCTTTAGAGAAGATCTAAGTAGCGAAGATTTGAAGGAGCTGATGAAAAAGGAATAGAAGATGCTACTAATTTTCTTAAACTTGGAGTAAGTGAAGAAATAGTAGCAAAAGGTACAGGATTATCACTAAAAAAAGTTATAGAGTTAAAGAGTAAGATTATAAATTAGATAATTAGTAACAAGCTAGAAGCGGATGAACCCATTGTTGATATTTGTTAGTAAATCTACAAAAAAGTAGCCTTTTAAAAGGGCTACTTTTCCTTTGAATAAAATAAATATATTTAAATTATTTATCTTCATAATCTTTTATTAGGTCTTTGTTCATCATATCGTCTGAATACTGAAGTTCTCCCATATATTTGTCTTTAGTCGCTAGCATTTCCTTGGTAGGTTTAAGTTTTTCTCCTGTATGAACATTATAATAAGTATCCGAGGTGGAGACATAAAAAACTTCACCATCTGTGAATGATCCATTTCTAAATATAACTTTTCCTGTTTTAGAGTTTAGCATGTCCTTTCCTAGGGTGTAGTCTGCATCAATATCAAACAAATTTGCTAAGGTAGGATATACATCCATCTGTCCTGAATAAAGATGATTGACGCCTTTATTAGCATCCTTTGGAAAATGCATAATTAGCGGAACCTTTTGATATTGAGCCCACTGAAAATCACTTTGCGTATTAATATCTGTAAACTTATATAGCTCATTGCCGCTTCCAGTTGGTATAGCTGTATGATCTCCATAGAGAACAATAATGGAATTATCCATTAGACCTGAACTAGATAGACCATCTAAGAACATACCAAGCTGTTCATCCGCATAATGAATTGCCTGAAGGTAACTTCCAAATATGGTATCCTTATATTCTCCTGGATCAAAATCCCCATATTTACTTCCACCATCAAAGGGATAATGACTAGATAAGGTTACAAGAAAGCTAAAAAATGGAGATTTCATAGTCTTCAGCTTTTCAAGCGATTGGGTTAAAAAGGATTTATCACTAATTCCAAGTCCTAAAATATCATCACTATTGAAGCTACTTTTGGAGAAGAAGTCCTGAAAGCCCTCTTTAGGATACATGACATTTCTATTCCAAAACACCTGGGTATTACCATGGAAGGCAGCAGTGGCATATCCTTTTGCTTGTAGCTCTGTACCTAAGGAATCAAACTTATCCTTAGCAAACACTGAATATGCTGCTCCTGTACTGGCAGGATAGATTGAATTATTAGTCATAAATTCTGCATCCGCAGTGTTTCCTGCTGCAACTTGGTTATAAAAGTTATCAAAATAAAGACTTTTATTAATAAATGCATTTAAATTAGGAGTAATAACTTGTCCGTTAATACTGCTATTTATAGCAAAGTTCTGAAGGGATTCTACCTGTATCATTATAACGTTTTTGCCTTTTCCCGAGCCGCTAAGATTAGTACTAGCAGCTTTTAAAGCTAAAAGGGACTTTTGTATTTCTTCTTTTCTTCCTGCTGTTAGCTTTTCAGACCTTTTAATTTGAAGATTTACTAGATTGTACACATCAATCCCTTGGAAGTTAATAAGTCCCATGCATTTAGAAATATATAGTTTATTCCTCATACTCGATAAAAGTCCAGGTTGACTATTGCTAAAAGTATCAATAGCTCCATATTGCAAGAAAATCGTCATGCAAAGTAATGTTAGCGCTATTGGACCCCTTATTATAAAAGTAAGCTCTTTTTTTTCTTTTCTTCTAAAGTATATTATAAAAGGTATTAGCAATAAATCCGCCATAAATAGCAAGTCATATGCCTTAAATAATTCAAACAGGCTATCAGTAACACCTGTTAAAAGGGCAAGATTTCTCAAACTATTTATCGATACTAAATCATTAAAATATCTATAATAATTCATATCCACAACAAGTATTATACTTATTAAAATATCTACGGAGAAAAGAAATAAAGTTCTTCTTTTGCTTTTCATAAACAAAGAAAAACTTACTATAACAATAATTGAAAATATTGTTGGAGCAACCGCCGCATGATTGATAACTCCCTTGCTTATTATATAATTAAATATGGTAAGTTTTAATAGTATAATAATAAAAAAACATAGTACATCTATCAAACTGTAAGTGTCTTTCATAAATTTTTTAATAAATTCTTTTATCGTTTTAATCATCCTGTATACCATCCCCTAATCTGTCTACATAGATTGTAACAAACTCCTTTGTACTAATTATGTTCAAATTGTGAACTTTATGTGAACTTTAGAATATAAGAGTTTTTACCACAATTGGTACCCTTATACATCTTAATACTTTCTGCAAAAAATGCAAGGCTATTTTCCTGAAAAAAAAGCTGCCATGGATTACCCAACGGGTTCGGTTTTGAGGTGCATATATGGTAATTAGCACAACTAATAGCATATATTTTAACACCAAAATAGGCAGAGGGCTTGATACAACCTTCTGCCTATTCTTATCTTATATTATTTAGTGAAACTTAAATTTTTCAACTTCACTTAAATCGCTTTTAAAGAAGATTGCGAATTAACTCAGCTTAATATTATGCTCATAATCTGCAAAACTGGTCATCAAAAGCTTTTGCTTGTTCTCTGTTTAAATCATCATTATAAATTAGTGCCTCGTAAAATTTTCCTGCTACATCCTTCAAATAATCTTTCTTCAATTTCATTGCCATAAAAGCAGGATAATTATATCCTGTTCATAACTCATATTTACCCTCCATGAATATAACTAAATTAGTTCGTAGTCATCTACGATTGTTTACATTAAAAGAATATTAAGAAAGATGTTTAGTACCTATCAATATCTTTGTAAATGGAATTCTTTTGCACAAGACAAATATGCTACAATAAGTTTATGAGGATTTGTAGGCAATGAACTTAATTGAGGTTGAAACAATGTGGCTATAAAAAATTTATTTTGAGGTAACTCAAGTATTCTTGCTTCACCTTTCTCGTCTTTACCGACCACTTTAAAACCACTTTCATCTATTAACTTTTGATAATCAGGGTTAAGTCCAAAATTACAATTATAGCGTTCTTCAACTTCTGTTTTGTTATAAATCTTGCAAACTCTTGAATTCTTATCAATTAAAATTTTTCGTGTTTCTCCAACCAGGGAACAGGATAAAGCAGTTATGAATAGATATGACGCATATAGGTCAAATTCTGCATGTTGACCATCCTTTAATCCTAATTTATTTTGGGCATATTCTATAACTGTGTGCTGAAATCCTCCACATGTTCCGATAAAGGGATAATTATTTTCTCTTGCAAATTTTATTGCATTTAATGCTCCTATCATACTTTTATAAGGACTTCCTGGTGCACACCATAATCCATCAAATTTGCTAATATTTCTATCTACATCTCTTTCTAATGATTCGGTAGGTAGCCATTGTAATTCTAAATTAATTCCCAAATAATCTGCACAGTGATGTAATGCTTCGTTAGTCGCTTTGTGTGATAGGCGTTCCTTATCATAATCCCCTATTATTCCTATTTTAATTGAACTACTCACTTATATCCCCCCGATATCATTCTTTAATAAATTTTACTTAATTATATACTCAACTAAAACTCTTTATAGAGTCATTTACTTCGTAATAAAATACAGATACTCATTACTGTAAATTATTTATTGAGCAATTTATGAAAGATGTGAACTAACTTATGATTAAATTCTTTTGATTTACTATATTCGAATTAAGTTAAAGCATTCCTAATTATTCTAAAACCTTTATCAAAGCACTAACATTTCATTTTCATCAAAAGACCAATTAGGATTATATGCAACTTCCCAATAATATCCATCAGGGTCAGAGAAATAACTACTATACCCACCCCAAAATACTTCTTGTGGTTCTTTCTCAATCTTTGCTCCTGCTCTTCTTGCTTGTTCAATTATTTCATTCACCTTTTCTTTGCTGTCTACATTGTATGCAAGTGTAATACCCGAAAATCCCATCCCTATTTGCGGTGGATTGGATTCGTTTATATCTTCTGCTAATCCTCTAATTGGGTATAATTCAAATTTAGTTCCTGTTGTATTAAAAAATACCACACTAGGATTATTACTTTCTTCATTAGTACGAAACCCTAATCCATCACGATAAAATTTGATGGATTTTTCCATATTTGTGACTCCCAAACAGATAATGCTTATTCTATTCATTTTTAATAACCCCCCATTAAATTAATCTGCTGATTTTATTTTTGTTAAGCTGACCAATAAAATATGAATAATATTTACTTCGTAATAGATTACTGACACTTCTCTCTATAAATTAACTATTTAAAACAATTTTTGCACTTTCATATTTACTCTTTATAATTTCCTTGGCTTCAGGACATAGTTTATTCCAACTTCTTTCAAGCTTTTCACTCACCCATTTTACACCTTCACTTACCCCCATTTTTCTTTTATAATATGCAAGATGTAGTAGTGAAGGCACTTGGTCTATATGAGCCATAGCATCAGCACTTGTAAGACATATTGATTCAACTGTAGTTCTCTCAAGTGATACACTTCCCCTATGCTGAATTATGCAATCTTTAATTCTATTTATTCTATCTTTAGGATAACTAAAACCATTTAAAATCTTTTCTGCTTCAATTGCACCGTATATATGATGTTCTTAGCAGGTTATATCTTATGTTTTTTGATCAAAAGCGCCTCAAAACCTAACCCGTTGTGGATTACCATGCAGCTTTAGTTTATTTAATTAGGCCAATATCTTCCTTAAGGCCAAGCATTATATTCATATTTTGAATAGCTGCCCCTGAGGCTCCCTTACCTAGATTATCTAATCTAGCTGTAAGTAAAATTTCTTCTTCATTTCCAAAAACAAAAATATCAAGTCTATTGGTATTATTGCAGCCCTCTGCATCTAGGAAACCATTGTCAAGGTACTCCTTATAATCCTTAGGAATTACGCGAACAAAGCTTTCCCCCTTATAGTAATCCTCAAATAACTCCTGTAGATTGTAGATACTCTTATTTAAAAGCCTATTAGCTAAGGGAATGGATACTGTCATACCATTATAATAATTTTGGACAATTGGGGTAAATACAGGGGGATAGTCCAGGCCTGTTACTATTTGCATCTCAGGTATATGCTTATGTTTTAGCCCTAAGCCATAATACTTATGGCTGTGTATATTATTTATAGCACCAGCTTCATAGCTTTTAATTAGGTTTTTGCCCCCACCGCTATAGCCAGAAATTCCACAGCAAGTCACTGGATAATCCTTTTGCAATATACCCCTACTTATCAAAGGGTAAATTAATGATACAAATCCAGTAGCATAACAGCCTGGAACTGAAACCCTTTTAGAATTCTTTATTTTTTCTCTTTGATTAGGACTAAGCTCTGGAAAGCCATATACCCAGTCAGTGTCTGTTCTATGAGCTGTACTTGCATCTATTACTTTAGTTTTTTCATTTTCTATCATTAAAACCGCTTCCCTAGCTGCCTCATCTGGCAGGCATAAAAAAACAATATCTGCTTTATTTATAAGTTTCTTTCTTTCCTTTGGGTCCTTTCTTTTTTCACTATCTATTTTTAAAAGCTCGATATCCTCTCTAAGAGATAAATAATCATCTATTTTTAAACCTGTAGTTCCTTCTTGACCATCAACAAAAATTTTGTGTTTCATGTATTGCCTCCAAAACTTTAATATAAGGGGGTGTCCCTTTTTTTACCCTTTTCATTTCATACATTTTTTCATCTGCTTCTATTATAACCGAATTAAGATTATTATCTTTGTCCTTTTTATAGGATGCCATGCCATAGGCTATGCTTGTTTTGTAGTCTTGATTTTTACTATCTTTTTCTTCAATTTTTTCTTGTAAACTATTTAACGCATCTAAAAGTGCATCTACAGAATGTCCCTTAATAATTGTAGCAAACTCATCTCCCCCGATTCTATATACTTCTCCATAAGTTTCAAATGCTTCCTTAAGTAAATCTCCAGATCTACAGATATAATTGTCTCCTTCACTATGACCGAACCCATCATTAACTTCTTTTAACCCATCCAAATCAAAGATAATTACAGATATATTTCCCTCCAGATTTTTATTTAACCTATTTATCATCATTTCATAGGAGGTTCTATTCTTTAGACCAGTCATAATATCTGTATATGCAAGGGTCTCGTACATTTCACTTTTTGATTTAATGTCATAAATATCTAAAACTATGTGCCCAAGACTAATTGTCAACATCAATATGAATATCAAAATCCCAAATTGAGTAAAAAATTGAGCATTTAAACCCGGAGTATTGGGAAAATAGAACCTTGTTAAATCTAGAATACCCGTAAAGCCTAATATAATAAAACCTATACAGAAAGCTTTTATACTTTTATTTCCAGATATTAATTCCCTTATGGATACAATAATTATGGTTATAATAAAGAGTAGTAAAAAGCCATGGAAAATAATAATTCCGTCCATATAAGCAGAAGCATTATAGATTTGAGCAATATTAATAGCTAAAAAGAATATGCTAAATAAATATAAGTAGAATTTAATAAATCCACCATACTTAGGCTTATAGGTAGTGAGTATAAATAAAATCATAGGTATACAAAGAAGAAATAATGATAAACAAGCACTATATAAAAGCATTATTGGATTGTCATAAATAAGTTGAATGATTTTGCTCTCTGATATTATCCATATTCCCGTGAGTATTGAAAAGGCTCCTAAGTATAGCACTTCCTTAAAGTAGCCCAGTTTTGATCTTAGTACGAAAAATAATGCTATAATTATCAAACCTATAAATAATATAACCCCGCCTATAACTAAGGTTAAGCCATAGGAATATATAATATTTAATATATAAGTGCTTTTAGAGCCTATATAAATACTATTGATATTTCCTAAATATTGCCTAAAAGCTGAAACCAAGGTAATCTTAAGCTTTCCACCCTGATAGCCCTGAGGCAATTTTATAAAATGAAAGGAGCTACCTGGAATCTTAGACTGGCTGTAATAGCTTGGATAACTATAGATTAATTTATCATTTATAAATACTTTCATAAATTGTTGAGAGGTCCTTAAAAACAAGGTGGCATCGTCAACAGTATCAGTAGGTAAAGTATTTGTAATTGTTAATACCTTCCCACTCTCCCCCCCTTTTGCAACACTAGGCAAGCTAGGTAGAAGTTTCATCGCCCCATCGCTCTGCCAGCTATATTCCCATCCATTTTTAATTTCCTTAGAGGTATCTTTATTTAGAAAGCTTGTCTCTCTAATTTGAGGAGCTCTAATGAGAACAACTACAATTAGAATCAATAATATTATTAAGGGCAACAAGTACTTTTTATATATTTTCATTTATATCACCTATTTTTCATTAGATATTTACATTTTATCATGAAATCACATAATTCTCTATTATATA